>JACCZN010000031.1 GCA_013695915.1 Rubrobacter sp. | reverse complement strand
GTCCCCACACCTCGTTGTGGAGGTTGCCGTCCTCGCCCATCCACGACCTCAAAAGCACATACGAGCCGCTGGTGTTGCGCAAGCGGAGGTCCAGCTCCCCGAACCACACCGTGGTGTCCAGCCCGGGATTGATATAGGGCAGCTCGGCGGTGTGCGGGTGTGCCTCCAGGATCTCCAGGTCTGCCAGAGCCGCCGTCATGAAGGTGTTCGAGGAGAGCTGGGAGAGCCCGCCGCCGGGCGAGTACTCCACCTCCCCGTCGAAGATCACCTTCGCCGGGGAGTACTCGGAGATTGGGGCCGTGCTCTGGTTGTATGAGAAGATCTCGCCGGGAGCCACGAAGGTCCCGTCGATCTTCGAGGCCCCGATCCTCAAGTTCTCCCTCCGGCCCGGATCGTCATCCCAGGTGTAGGGTGTGGAGTATCCGGAGAGGAGAGCGGTAGGCCTCAACTCCTCGGCTCGCTCGGTGGTGAGTTCGGGCCGGGCGGCCTCGACGGGCACCTCTACCTCCCGTCCTTCGGACCGCAACTCTTGGGCCTCCCTCTCTCCGGCCTGCTGTCCTCCGGTCTGCCGTCCTTGGGCACGCCTATCTTGGGATGGAGCATCAGGAGTCAGGGCCGCCTCTAGCCGCTCGGCGAACTGCCCATCCGGTACCCGGCTTCCGGCCTGGCTCGGGAGCACCTCCACTTCCTCCCCGTCGAAGGCGTACCCGGCTTCGACAGGCTCCTCCTCCAACGCGGAGTAGACCCGCCCCAGCTCCTCGCGCAGAGACCTCCCGTCGATCGCCACGTTTAGTCCACCCTCGCCGTCGGGCTCTACGGAGAGCAGCTCGCCGATCTCCTCGGGCAAGAGCCGCCACTCTACGTCCCTTCCGGCACCCTCGGCTGCTGAGTCCGCCCCTAGCGTGAGGGGAACCGACAGTATTGCCCGTGACTCTGCGGCGGCCTCCTCGGCCCGCTCGGTGGGTATGCCGGGGTGGAGCTCCCTACCGGAGACCTCCGCTGGAGCCGTGGGCTCATCCAGCATCCGCTCTACGTCCGCCAGGGTCTGCGGCAGGTCGGCTGCATAGCCCTCCTGCGCCGGGGTGACCTCCGGGGTAGCGTCAGGGATCTCTACGGAAGCCGGGCGCGGCGCGCGGTCGACCTCCTCCACGAAATCCTCCGCAGCGGCACGCACCTCCTCTGCAGAGTACTCGATCTCCGGAGGGACCGGCATAGTGCCAGCCGCCACCTTCCCGCGGGAGCTTACGCGTTCGAGGAGGCTCGCCTCCCGCCCTGCTGCATAGGCGTGCTCGGCGGTGGCCGCCGCGTCGAGCTGTACTCCTAGCTCTGCGGTCTGCAGGGAGCTACCTCCCGGTCCGTCGAGACTTACGGCACGGAGCACCGCCGCCTCCCGCTCTGCCAGCTCCTTTTGGGCTTCGGCCACGCTTTTGCCACCGAGCGGGACGCCGGAGACCTCAACGCCCTCCAAGATCACCCCGGAATCGTAAGCCTCTCGAGAGAGCACCGGGGCACCAAGCGCCACCACCGCGGCAGCGAGGCTCGAAAGGACCAGGCCCGCGAGCAGCCAGGCTCTCAGTCGGGCCTTGCTCGTGCCGGGTAGCGCAGAGCCCGTGTACTGCCCGCCGTCCGCGGGACCCTCTTCGGCCTCTTCCACCGGGTGCTCTCGACCCGGTGCATCCTCCGGAGGGGGAGCCTGGTCGTTCTCGGACACGGACTATCTCCTTCCCAGGGGCTGGGCTCCCATGCCCCCTGGCTCGCACAGCGCAGCACTCGTGGGACGAACTCTAGCACGCGATCCCCGGCACCAACCCAGCCGGGTCGGAGCGCCGCAACGACTTCCTAGCCGTCCGTGTCGGAGGCCGCATGTTGGTGGCGTAGGATCTTTGCGCAGTTTGGAGAGAACCCTTAGTCCTACAGTTACACTTGTTGAGAAAGCTCTGCTACTCTTCTATCCTTACCAGGGTAGAGGAGGAAATGGACATGGAGAAGACCCAAGCTGCGGCGCCAGAGCAAACCGTCTTCAACGGAGAAGA
>JACCZN010000024.1 GCA_013695915.1 Rubrobacter sp. | reverse complement strand
AGGAAAGTCCTTCTTCAAGCGGATCCCGGTAGCCAAGAGCCGATCCGAACCCCAATTCTTGCCGCTTTTCGGTTCGATCAGTCGTAGTATCCTACGCCGCTGCCTACTAATCTACCGGCGCTCTAGCGGCCTCCGCAGAGCCTCAGGCGGCGAACTGGGACTCGTAGAGCCTGCGGTAGGCGGAGGGCTTCGCGAGCAGCTCGTCGTGGGAGCCTTGCTCTATCACGCCGCCGTCGCCGACGACCAGGATGCGGTCGGCCCGGCGGATGGTGGAGAGCCGGTGGGCGATGACCACCGAGGTGCGTCCGGCTACCAGCTCCCCGAGCGCCTGCTCTATCCTGGCCTCCGTTGCGAGGTCCACGCTGCTTGTCGCCTCGTCCAGGATGAGTATCTTCGGGTCCGAGATCAGGGCTCGCGCGAAAGATATGAGCTGCCGCTCCCCGACGGATAGACGGCCGCCCCGCTCCTGCACCTGCGTATCGTAGCCTTCCGGGAAGTTCCGGACGAAGTCGTCCGCGCCCACGGCCCGCGCAGCGGAGATCACCTCTTCCCTGGTAGCCTCCGGGCGACCGTAGCGGATGTTCTCCTCCACGGTCCCGGTAAAGAGGAAGGTGTCCTGTAGGACGACCCCCATATGGGACCTTAGCGACGAGCCCCGGACGGAGCGGAGGTCATCGCCGTCGAGCCGGACCGTCCCCTCCGTCGGGTCGTAGAGGCGGGAGAGGAGTTTCACTATCGTGCTCTTGCCGGCACCGGTCTCCCCGACGATCGCCAGGGTCTCGCCCGGCTCTATGTGGAAGCTCACGTCCCGGAGGACCGTGTCGCCGCCGTAGGCGAAGCTCACCCCGTCGAACTCCACCTCCCCCCGCAGGTCCTCGACCTCGCGCGCTGCCGGAGAGTCGGCGGCGTCGGGCTCTGTGTCGAGGACGGAGAAGACTTTCTCCAGGGAGGCCAAGGTGCTCTGGAGGTCCGAGTAGAGCTGGGAGAGCTGCTGGATGGGCTGGAAGAACATGTTTATCAGGCCGATGAACGCTACGAGGGCACCGATGGTCATGCCGCCGTCCAGCACGCGGTAGCCGCCGTAGAGGAGCACGATACCGAGCCCCACGGCGCTCAGGAGCTCGACCCCGGGAAAGTAGATGGCGCTCAGCATCGCGGAGCGCTGGTTGACCCTGCGGTGGGTCACGTTGCGCTCGTCGAACTCCCCGGAGGAGCGTCCTTCGTGGGTGAAGGCCTGCACGACCCGCATCCCGGAGACGTTCTCCTGGAGATACGCCGCGACCTCGGCTATCGCTTCGCGGACCCTGCGGAAGTTCTTTATGCTTTTTATCCTGTAGATCGCCGTCCCGAGCGCCATCAGCGGGATGATGGTGACCGTGGCGAGCGCCAGCCGCCAGTCCACGACGAAGATGACCACGAGCACGCCTATAAGGGTGAGGCCGTTCTTTGCGAGGTTCTGGACACCGTCGTTCAGGAGGTTGTTGAAGTTCTCTATATCGTTGGTCAGACGGGAGATGATCCAGCCGGCCTTCTGCTCGGAGTAGTACTGCAGCGAGAGGGACTGCAGGTGCCCGAAGAGCGCGTTTCTGAGGTCCAGGATCATGTGCTGCCCGACCCAGCCGACCCCGACGGTCTGTATGTAACTCAGGACCCACGTCGCCACGTTTACCAGCACGTAGAGCCCGACGGCCACGTAAATCACCGTGAGGCTCCCCGCCGTGAGCCCGTCGTCTATGGCGTAGCCGATGATGAGGGGCTCCGCGAGCCCGGCCGCCGTGACCAGCACCATCACGACCGCGAGCCCGGCGAACCGCGCCTTGTACGGCTTGCCGAAGGAGAGGAGTCGCACCAGGGGAAACTGGAGCAGGTAGTCCTTGAGCCGCCTCACGCCGAGGCCCGCTCTCCGGGGTCCCCGGTACCGTACATCCCGGCGTACCGCCCGCCGCGGGCCACAAGCTCCTCGTGCGTACCGGTCTCCACGACCCGGCCGCCGTCGAGGACGACGATGCGATCCGCAAGGAGCACCGTCGAGAGCCTGTGCGCCACGATAAACGTGGTCCGCTTCGTGCCGTCCGAGAGCGTCTGCCGCAGTGCATCCTGTATCTGGCGCTCAGTCCCGGCGTCCACGCTCGAGGTGGCGTCGTCGAGGATGAGTATCTTCGGGTCCTTTACGAGGGCGCGAGCTATCGCCATTCGCTGCTTCTGGCCGCCGGAGAGCGTGATGCCCCACTCGCCGACAAAGGTGTCGTAGCCCTCGGGGAAGTCGGAGATCTGGCCGTGGATGCCGGCTATCCTGGCGGCCCGCACAATGTCTTCCTCGGTAGCGTCCGGCTCCCCGAAGGCGATGTTCTCCCGCACGGTCTCGGAGAAGAGGAAGGTCTCCTGCGGCACGACGCCGACACTGCGCCGCAGTTCTTCGAGGTCCAGCTCCCGCACGTCCACACCCCCGACCTTCACGACGCCCGCCTCCGGGTCGTAGAACCGCGGCACTAGGGAGAGCAGCGTAGACTTCCCGGAGCCCGTAGCCCCGACGAGAGCGACGGTCTCGCCCGGTTTCACGGCGAGATCCAGACCTCCGAGGACCGGCTCTTCGCCGGTGCCATCGTAGGAGAAAGAGACGCCCTCGAACCGGACGCCGGGGCTCTGTGGCAGGCTCCGCGGCGTACTGGACGACTCGACCCGGGGCTCCTCGTCCAGGACCTCGAAGATCCGCTCGCAGGAGGCCAGCGCCCGCTGAGCCTGGTCCACGACCATGCCGAAGCCCTGCATCGGCCACACGAGCTGCATCAGAAAGAGCTGGAAGGCCACGAAGTTGCCGGGGGAGAAGTCACCCGAGATCACGGCCCGCCCGCCGAAGAGTATCAGGAGCGCTATGGAGGTCGCGGGCAGGAAGGTCATCCCCGGTATGTAGAACGCCCGCAGGTTGCGGGCGGCGAGGCTCCGGTCGAGCACCCCTTCCGCCCGGTCGCCGAATCGGCCGGCCTCGAAGGGCTCGCGGGAGAAACTCTTTACCACCCGGATGCCGGAGACGTTCTCCTGCACCACGGTCGTGACGTCAGCCAGCTTCTGCTGGATGGAGCGGAAGATCGGGTGTACCCGGTCCGCGAACCTCCACGCCGCGAGCGCCAGCACCGGCATCGGGCTGAGCACGATGGCCGCAAGCGCCGGGTTTATGTAGAACATCGCCGCGGAGACCACGACGAGCGTCAGGAGGCTTATGAACATCTGGGCCATCCCCCAGCCGACAAAGAGCCGGATGGTCCTGAGGTCGTTGGTCGCCCGCGAGACGAGCTCTCCCGTCGAGGCCCCGTCGTAGAAGCCGTGCGAGAGGCCGAGCATCTTCCGGAAGAGGTCCCGCCGCATCCGGTACTCCACGATGTGGCCGAGGTAGTTGGTCGAGTACCGCCGCCCGAACGCGAACACGAAGCGCAGCAGCGCGAGCCCCAGGATGCCCCCGGCGAGCACCCACAAGAGCCCCGGGTTCGCCCCACCCCCAGCCCCGCCGCTGAGCGCCCGGTCGATACCGTCCCGGACCAGCAGTGGTATGCCGAGGGACGCCAGCGTGAGCCCCACCGCGCACAGGAGACCAAGGTAGAGGAGCAACCGGCTCCCCTCGGTAAAAGACATGAGCCTGTAGAAGTTCCTCAAAGAGCCGCCCTCTAAATCTCGTCCGGGCACCGCACCTGAGAGTCCGCACGGACCTTGCCAACGTCGCACCAACGCATACTAATTCTATACCCGCAGTTCTAACGGGAACCGGTGAAGGCTCACACGCGAGCTGCTCGCTCTCCCGTTCCCGTCAGCCTCGGTCAATCCGCGTATTAGAGGGCGGCAGACCTCCAATGGTTCTATACCAGCATACAAGTATGAAAGCTGTCTCTGGTGGCCGGCGACCGGGACTTCTGCAAAGATGGCCCACGGTATCCTGTGTTGGGGGACCGGGAAGTCGTCAGAGGTGGGAGGGTTTGTATGGGGGCCGGATGTCAGGTCTGTGGCGGGTATCTCCGTGCCGGTGGGGGCTCCGCCGGGTTTCGTTCCGCACGTCTACCGGTCCGTCTTCGAGGTGCCGCACTCGCGGGAGCGGGTGTGGGGCTGGCTCGACGACCCGGCGACATTTACCGAGGGGCA
>JACCZN010000008.1 GCA_013695915.1 Rubrobacter sp. | reverse complement strand
TTCGACCGGGTGCGGGAGGAGCTCGGAACCCCCGAGGTCTTTGTCTACAACGCGGGAGCCTTCCAGATGGGCGGCATCCTGGAGCTTACGCCGGAGCAGTTCGACGACTGCCTCCGGGCGAACTGCTCCGGCGGCTTCCTCGGGGCCCGGGAGGTGCTGCCGGGGATGGTCGAGATGGGGCGCGGGACCATCATCCTCACGGGTGCGACGGCCTCGCTGCGGGGTGGGGCCCGCTTCGCGGCGCTCTCCACGGGCAAGTTCGCGCTCCGGGCGCTCTCACAGTCCATGGCCCGCGAGTTTGGACCGCAGGGCGTACACGTCGCCCACGTGGTCGTGGACGGCCAGATAGACACCCCGAGGGTCCGCGGGATGTCGCCGGACCGGGAGGAGAGCACGATGCTCTCTCCGGGCTCGATCGCGGAGACCTACTGGCAGCTCCACTCCCAGGACCCGAGCGCCTGGACGCTGGAGATGGACCTGCGCCCCGCGGTAGAGAGCTTCTGAGGCTCGCCACCCGGAGCTGGGGGAACGAAGGACCGCTAGCCGTCCTGGTACACGGGGCGGCCTCCTCGTCCCGGACGTGGTGGCGGGTCGGGCCGTGGTTCGCCACCAACGGCTGATACTGAATCCGGGTGGATGGTTCCATACCCGTCGGGAGCCGGGAGGCGCTCCGCTCCGCCTGCGGCTTCGCTCGCTTCGGGAGTGGGGAGCCGGGAAGGAGAATGCGACTTCGGGAAGGAATCACACGGATTCCGTATGACGCGCGGTCGGCGTGGACCTGCGCGGCCACGGCGCACACCGGGAGGACTTCGACGACTACACTCGGCTCCTCGGCGGCTGGCTCGGGGGTCCAGGAACGTAGAGCGACTCGCGGAGAGACGGAGCCTCTCCGCGAGCGCGGTCAACTCGTGCTGAAAGCTGAAGGCTGAGTGCTGAAGGCTCTAACCGCAGGCGTTGCCGAAGGAGAGCCGGGCGCTCGGGAGCGGGCCTCCGGGCACGTTGGAGCCGTCGGCGCGCCGGATGCCGGTGGACTGGAGCCCGAAGCGGATGTCCTGCTGGCCCCGGACGATCGTCTCTCCCCGGCTGCCCCGCACCTCGATCCTGGTGACCCGCCCGGAGGAGGTGCGGTTCAGGACCCGGATGCTCCTTATGGAGCCCACGCCGAAGCCTGGAGAGCCGTTCGGGTCGATGCTGCCAGACCAGTTGATCCAGGGCGAGTTACCGCGCGCCCGGCCCTCGAAGGGCCGTCCGGCGCCGTCCACGTCCCGGAGGGCCTTCAGATAGGAGACCGCGTTGCCGAACACGAACCTCGAGTCCTCGGTATGGCGGCCGTTGGAGGAGTGGAAGAAGGCCGTTATGGGCCGGCCGTCGGTGACCGCGTGGATGCGGGCCGTGTCCCTCACGGCCACGTTGGTCCGCCGGGTCTCGGCCGAGGCGCCGCCGTAGACCTGGTCCCGGGTGTCGGCGAAGAAGTCGAACGCCCCGTTCCGCTGCGTAGCGCGGGCAAAGGACCGGGCGGCCACCGCCTGGCTCTTGAGAGCCTCCATCGCCCAGGAGGAGGGCATCTCCCTCGGCACCACGCCCCGCAGGTAGGTCTCCATCCGGAGCCGGTTTACTAGCAAGAGCCGGGAGTTGTTCTCCCGCACCACGAGCGCTCCCCGGTAGTTCGTCTGCCCGTACCGGAGAGGGCCACCAGAGACGGGGCGGAAAGCTATAGGACCGCTGTAGACCCCGATGGACCGGCTCCTTGAAACGTCTGTCACCCGGTAGACGCCTCTGTTGGGCAGGTACCTGGTCCGGTACCTGCCGGGGTTCAGGTTCACGGTGCCGCCCGTGGCGAGGTTGGCCATGCGGGCCCGGGCTCCGGAGCGGACTACCACGTCGTGGGCGCCGCTCTCCGCCCGCGCGCCGAGCAGCACCCCAACGACCGGGTTGTTCTGGAACCTCTGCAGCCCCACGCCCCGATAGTAGGTCCTGGTTATCTGCTGAAAGCTCTGCCCGGCCTCGGCCCGGCCCTTGGCGCCGTACTGGGAGAGGCCGACCCCGTGGCCGAAGCCCGACCCGCAGACGCCGACGCGGCTCTGCGCCTCTACCTTCGGTACGGCCACCAGGACAGCGGTAGCCACGATAATGCCCGCCAACATAACGCCCATCAACCGGAGCATCGGCCGCCCCCCCTCCCTCGAGCTCGAGCCCGAGACCTACGACAGTACCTGCACGGAGGTTATCGGCCACTCCGGCGGAGAACTTTAGGGCACGGCGCGCGATGCCTACCGGCGGGGACGCACCCGCCCGGCGACGGACCGGAACGCCTCCTCCTCCGCGCCGTCGTCGAGGGGCTCTAGCTCCCGCTCCTCGCCAGCATGCCGGAGGGCCGCCTGCACGAGCTGGTCGGTGAGCCAGGGGTTCTTCGGGAGGAGGGAGCCGTGGAGGTACGTCCCGTAAGCGTTCTTGTACCGGGCGCCCTCCGTGCCGTCGCGGCCGTTGTTGCCGTGACCGGCGACTACGCGGCCCAGGGGCTCGGCACGCTCTCCGAGCATGGTCCGGCCGCCGTGGTTCTCGAAGCCGACCACCTCGCGCAGAGAGTCTCCCACCGGGTCCGGGACCCGTACCAGGACGTTCCCGATCAGGCGCTCCTCCCCGGGCTTCCGGGGCTCCGTGTGTAGGTCCATGACCCCGAGGCCGGGCAGCCTCTCCCCCTCCGGCGTCTCGTAGTAGTGACCCATGAGCTGGTAGCCGCCACACACCCCGAGCACGACGCCGCCGTCCTCTATAATGCTCACGAGCTCCCGGCCCTTGGGACCCGAGAGGTCCTCGACCAGAAGCGTCTGCTCCTGGTCCTGCCCGCCGCCGAAGAGGAAGATGTCGCAGCCGGTCGGGCGGAGGCTCTCGCCGATGTTCACGTCGAGCACCTCGGCGTCTATCCCGCGCCACTCGCAGCGTTTTTCGAGCGAGATCACGTTCCCCCGGTCGCCGTACATGTTCATCATGTCCGCGTACAGGTGGTGGATGGTGAGCTTCATCGTTCCTCCCAGAACGGGTGCGTGTGCCCCAGGTCGCTCAGCTTCTTGCGGATGTCCAGCATCGCCGTGTACGTGGGGAGTATATACAGCGTCTCCCCGGGCGGGGTAGCTTCCAGGGCGGAACGGAGGGCCTCGGCGCGGTCCGGGATCACGCTCCCGACCGGAAGCTCGGCGTACTTGAGCCGGACGGCCATATCCTCGGCCCGGACGCCGCTGACCATTATGGGGGGCGCGGCCTCCGACCGGGCGCCCTTCTCGGCGAGCATCTCGAAGTCCACGTCCCACAGCCAGGAGACGTCCCGGCCGTCGGCGTCGTTGTCGTTTATGGCGATAAGGACGTTGTCGGCCTCGCCCGTCCCACCCGAGGAGCTTACGAAGGTCCGCAGGATCTCGTTGAACCCCACGGGGTTCTTTATGAGGAGAAGGAACGCCTCCCTGTTCCCCGCCTGTATCCGCTCGACCCTCCCGAAGGCCCCGCCGAACTCCTCGAGCCCCCGGACGATGTCGTCTAGCCCCACCCCCGCCTCGCCCGCGACCGCCGCCGCCGCGAGGGCGTTGTAGACATTGTAGAGGCCGGGTAGCTCTATCTTCAGCTCCCGGCTGCCGGTCGGGGTTTCGAGCCGGAAGCTCGTCCCCCGCGGCCCGTCCATCGCGAGGCCGCTCGCCCGGTAGCCGGGCTCCGGGCGTCCGAAGGAGCACTTCGGGCAGTCGTAGATGCCGACGTGCCCGAGGTAGACGGTGTCGTAGACCAGAGCCGTGCCGCAGAAGGGACAGTTCTTTGAGTCGGCGACGTGCTGGAGCGTTCCGGTGTCTAGCTCCGGCTCGTCCACCCCGAAGAAGACGGTCCGGCTGCCGGAGGCCTGGGTCCCGAGGCTCGCGACGAGCGGGTCGTCGGCGTTCAGTACCACCGCACCGTCGGAGGGCAGGTCACCGAAGGCCGAGGCTATGACCTTGCCCGTATAGGCCAACTCCCCGTAGCGGTCGAGCTGGTCCCGGAAGAGGTTCAGGACGGCCAGGATCTTGAGGTCCGCCTCGGCGGCCACCTTCGGCACGCTCGCCTCGTCGACCTCGAAGAGCCCGATCTCCGATGCCGGTCTACCCGAGAGGTCTGCGTCGGAGACGAGCGCGGCCGTTACGCCGGTGACGAGGTTGGCCCCCGTGGAGTTGTTGACCGCCCGGACCCCGGCTATCCGCAGTATGCCGCCGACCATCCGGGTGGTCGTGGTCTTGCCGTTGGTGCCGGTGAGCGCCACCGAGCTCCGCGGCAGCCGCCGGGAGAGCTGCTTGAGCACCGCCGGGGCCACCCGCCGCGCCACGACGCCCGGCATCGTGGACCCCCCACCCCTCCCGAGGGCCCGGCTCGCGAACTGGGCCGCGCGGGCCGCCAGTATCGCCGCCGGTAGCCGGAGGTTCTCCAGGAGCGGGTTCACGGTAGAAGGTGGCCTCGGTATGGGGGGAGAAGCACTGCGCCTCCGGTGGGTTGGGGGTGAGCCTGACACGCTCATACTCCCAACTCCCCCGGGGCGTTTCAAGGCCGGACGGGTGGAGATGCGGTACAAATAGCGGATGGAGGTCTTCGAGAACCTTTCGGCCAGCTCCCGCCTGCCGCGGGCCGAGCTCGACGCGTACTCCAGGACCGTCCGGGACGTGACCGGGAGCCTGGAGCCGGCCGTGATCTCGATCGGCACGACCGGCGGCCGGGGTGGTCCGGGCGGGGCCCGGAGCGAGCCCCGGAGCGGCGGCAGCGGCGTGATAATAGGGGTGAAGGGCTCCGCGGCGACCGCCGTGACCAACAGCCACGTGGTGCGGGGCCTCGGCAGGTCCGGCGGCTCCGAAAGCCTGCGGATAGTAGGCTCCGCGGGCGGCGCGTTGCCGGGCGACGTGATCCTGGGCTTCGGGGAGGAGACCGTGCGGAGCACCGGCGACCTCCTCCGGCGGCTGGACGAGCCGGCCATCGGGCGCGACACTACCCTCCGGGTCCTGAAGGGTGGCCGGGAGGTCCCGGTGGAGGTGAGGCCCACGGAGGCCCCGGAGAGGACCGCCGGGTAACGACCCGGACGATAGAGAGGAACGGGAGATGCCGGACGTGACGCTGGTGGTGCAGGATATAAAGGACAGGGAGGAGGCCGGAGGCCTGGAGCGGGCGCTCCTGCGCCTGGAGCCCGTCGGCCTGGTGAACGCGGACCCTGACAGAGGCCTCGTGGCCGTCTCCTACGAAGGCGGGAGCGCCGAGCTGGAGAGGATAGAACGCGCCGTGAGGGAGGCCGGCTACGACTTCGAACCCTCGCCCGGGGCCGGGCAGGTGGAGGACTGAGACCCGTGTCCGGGGACCACCTCTCACCCGCCGAGGCGGCGCGGTTCCTCGGCACCTCCGAAGAGGAGGCGGGCGAGCTCGCGGGCTCCGACGGCCGGGTGCCCCTGGAGGCCGTCCACAGCCGGGCCGGGGCCGCCGCCCTCGCCCTGGAGCTCGCCCGCGCCCGCGAGGAGGCCGGGCGCCTGGAGGGCCAGATGGCGGAGGTCCGGGCCTCGAACGTCCGGCTCCAGAAGGAGCTCCGGGAGACGGCCGACGAGCGGCGGCGGCTGACGGAGGAGGTGCTGGAGCTGCGGGCGGCTGCCGAGGAGCGCCTGATGCTGATGGAGCGTATAGAGCGGATCTCCCACATCGAGCAGGACCTCGAAAGCTCACGGGCCGAGGTCGAACGCCTGAAGAGCCGGGGCCTCCTCGCGCGCCTCCTGAACCGCTAGGCACCGCCGGACGGACGTGTGCCATTCCAACCGCCAGCGACCCGACCCAGAGGAGGCACCAACCGGCATGACCGGCCAGCACCACAGCACGAGCACCCCGCCGGGGACCGGGACGTAGAGGCGATGGGTCTCCTGGAGGAGGTGCTGGCGGCGGTCGCGGACGGCAGCCTCTCGCCCTCGGAGGCGGCCGGGCGCCTGGAGAGCGGCGAGGTCCGCTACCTGGACGGCTTCGCGGCGCTGGACCTGGGCCGCGCGGAGCGCAAGGGCGTGCCCGAGGTGGTGTACGCTGCGGGCAAGACACCGGAACAGGTGGCGAGGATCTGCGAGGCGATCCTCTCCGGCAGGGAGCGCGTCGTGGTCAGCGCGGCGGGCCCGGAGCACGAGGCCGGGGTGCGCCGCGCGCTGCCCCGCACACCCCTGAGATGGGCCGGACGGTCGCTCGTGGCCGGCTCCGGGGAGCCCGAGCCCTCCGGCGGCCGCGTCACGGCCCTGAGCGCCGGCACCTCGGACCTGCCGGTCCTGGAGGAGGCGGTCACGGTGGCCCGGGAGATGGGGGTAGCGGTCGAGAGCTTCCACGACGTAGGGGTAGCGGGCATCCACCGGCTCACCGGCCCGCTGCAGAGGATCCGGGAGTTCGACCCCGACTGCGTGATAGTGGCCGCCGGGATGGAGGGCGCGCTCCCGAGCGTCGTGGCCGGGCTCGTGGACGTGCCGGTAATAGGGCTCCCCACCTCGACGGGCTACGGCCTCGGGGGCGACGGGACGGCCGCCATCATGGGCATGCTCCAGAGCTGCTCCCCGGGCCTCTCCGTGGTCAACATAGACAACGGCGTCGGCGCAGGGGCCACCGCGGCCCTCATCTCCAACCGGGCCGCCCGGAGGACCCGCGAACGGGACGGCGGGTAGCGTGCGGGCCTTCGTGGCCGTCTCACCGCCGCCGGAGGTCCGGGAGGCCGTGGTCGAGAGGGCGAGGGGCCTGCGCTACGAGGGAGAGGTCCGCTGGCTGCCGCCGGAGAACGTCCACCTCACCCTGAAGTTCCTCGGCGAGGTGCCGGAAGATGCCCTGGCGGCCGTGAGCGCGGCGCTCGACGGGGCGTGCGGGGAGCACGGCCCGTTCGGGGTAGAGCTCCCGGATTTCGGGGCCTTCCCCTCCCGGGAGCGGGCAAAGGCGGTCTGGGCCGCCGTCGGCGCGGGCTCCGGAGAGCTCGGGGCTCTGGCCGCGGATATAGAGGGCGCCCTGGAGGGGCTGGGCTTCCCCCGGGAGAAGAGGCCGTACCTCCCGCACGCCACGGTCGGCCGCGCCCGGGGCCGTCCCGCGCGCCTGCCGGAGGCGGAGGCCACCGGGGAGCCCCTCGGGTTCCGGGTCCGGTCCGTGGAGCTCGTGCGGAGCAGGCTCCTCCCCTCGGGCGCCGTCTACTCGGTCCTCTCCTCCTCGCCCCTCGGGGACGCCTGACCGGCTCCGGAGAGCCTAGAGCTCCCCGGCGTAGAAGACGCGGCGCTGGGGCGCCGTCCCACCCCCCTCGGAGACCTCCCGGCGCAACTCGTGGAACTCCTCTAGCTTCTCGGAGACGAGCCGGGCGTTCGGGTCCGCGTGACCGTGAAGCTCCCGGATAGACTCCGCCGTGGCCTCCACGCTCAGGCACTCCAGCCCGAGCACCGGCCGGGGCTCCTTGTAGAACACCCGGCAATCGTACACGCCCCTCCGGAGGTCGTAGCAGACCAGGATCATCTCCGGCCTCTTCGCCGAGGCCCACGGGCGGCTCTGCAACTCGTACATCACCTTCCGCCGCCGGTATACCTCCCGCTGCCAGCCCCCCTCGGAGAGCCCACCGGCCTCCCCCGCGGCATCCCGGCACTCCTCGGCCTCCCGGACCCATCCGGCGACCTCCCCCGCATCCAGCCGGGCGCCGCAGTCCGGGCACGCGGACCCGCCGCCCGGCACCGCGCGCAGGCCACCTACATGTGGGCAATATGTCGCGCTGCTACGCTCCATGTAGGGCAGCATTGTACTCCTTTCACCCTCCCGCGCGACCCTGAACCTCCCCGTCACGGGCCACGCTCTACCTCCACCGGAGCTACATCACCGCCGCCCCGCTCCCCGCACCGAGGATACCGCCCGCCGCCTCCGCGCACCGGCCCCTGCCACGGCCGGAACGTGGGCCTCTACCTCGGGATATACCTTACCTTTACGTACAGCGTTAGACGGTGTGACGCGCGGGCGCCGGGGGGCGGGCGCTGGTATTCTCCGGTGGGTCTATGGTCACCGAACGGATGCACCTCGTCTTCAACCCGGCGGCGAACCGGGGCCGGGCCGCGGCGCAGCGCGGCGAGATCTCCTCCTTCCTCGAGGCCCGGGGTGTGGAGGCCGTGTGGCACGTGACGGAGGGCTCCGGGCACGCTACCGGCATAGTAGGGGGGCTGCCCGAGGACGCGGTGGCCGTGGCCGTCGGGGGCGACGGTACCGTACACGAGGTAGCTGCGGCGTGCTCGGGCACGGGACGGGCCTTCGGGGTGCTGCCGGTGGGCAGCGGCAACGACTACGTAAAGGCGCTCGGGGTGGGCACGGACCTCCGGGGGGCGCTGGAGGTGCTGGCGCGGGGACGGGTCCGCGTGGTAGATGCCGGGGAGGTCAACGGCATCCGGTTCAACAACGGCCTCGGCATCGGGTTCGACGCGCAGGTCGCCGACGGGGTGACCCGGGCGCCGCGGTACCTCGGCGGGTTCGGGGGATACCTGTGGTCGGTGGTCCGGCTGCTCTGGGGCTTCCGCTGCCACCGGGCCACGCTGCGGCTGGACGGTGGAGAGGCCGTGAGGTCGAAGACCCTGCTGGTCGCAGCCGCGCTGGGCACGACCTACGGGGCGCGGTTCCGGCTCGCACCAGGGGCGAAGCTGGACGACGGCCTCCTGGACGTGGTGTGGTCCGGGGAGCTCTCGGTGACCGAGATACTCGGCCTCATGCCCGCCGTGCTCCGGGGCACGCACCTGGAGCACCCGAAGATACACCTGGCGCGGGCCCGCGAGGTACGCGTAGAGCTCGAGGAAGCCTCACCCGCGCACGTGGACGGCGAGCTGCTCAAGCCCACCCGCAGCTTCGAGGCCCGGGTCATCCCGGGTGCGCTCCGGGTCGTGGCGCCGTGAGCTTGCACCGGCCCTATCAAAAGGTGCGCGTTTATGTTAGAAACCACTCCCGGTCCCTTGCGGACCGGTGGTCTGCAAGGTCGTGGAGAGCGTGGAGGATGGTTGTAGCGTGAGAGCTTTCGTATTTCCCGGTCAGGGCGGCGGCGTCGAGGAGCCGCCGGCGGAGTTGATGCCGGGTATCCACCGGGTCGTCGGGGAGTGGGTGCCAGACCAGGTCAAGATCTTCGCCCGCGCGGCCCACGACGCCGACCAGAGCCGGGCGATGGACCTGCGGCCGGACGTGGTGGCGGGCCACTCCCTGGGCGAGTACGGGGCTGCCTACGCCGCCGGATGCTTCGACTTCGACACCGGGCTCCGGCTCGTGGCCCGGCGGGACCACTTCCTTGCGGAGGCCGCCGAGAGCACCCCGGGCGGCATGGTCGCGGTACTCCGGGCGCGGCCCGAGGAGGTCGAGGAGGCGCTCGACGGGACCGAAGGCTCCGTGATCGCCAACTACAACTCCCCGAGACAGACGGTGATCTCCGGGCTCCGGGAGACTCTCGGAGACGCGGTCTCCCGGATACGGGGCCGCACGGTCCGGCTGAACGTGGCCTTCGCGGCCCACTCGCCCTACGTGGCAGCCGCCGGGGAGCGGATGCGCGAGGTGCTCGACTCCGTGGAGTTCCTAAGGCCCGAGGTCCCCTTCGTGAGCGCCGTGGACGGCAGCGTCCTGGACGGCGCGGAAGCGGTAAGAGAGGCTCTCAAGAGCCAGATGGTAGCCCCCGTCCGCTGGGTCAAGGTCGTGGATACGCTGGCCCGGCTCCGCGTGGAGGAGTGGGTAGAGCTCGGCGGCGGCGGCGTCCTGACCCGGATGCTCCGGGACTTCGAGCTGCCCTTGAGGGGCGTGACCTTCGACGAGCTGCGGACGCGCCTCATGG
Source organism: Rubrobacter sp. (assembly GCA_013695915.1). Classification (GTDB taxonomy): domain Bacteria; phylum Actinomycetota; class Rubrobacteria; order Rubrobacterales; family Rubrobacteraceae; genus Rubrobacter_A. Next base: position 2,607 of record JACCZN010000008.1, on the reverse strand, counting down.
AGATGCCCCGCCAGGCCCAGGGCTTCCTGCCCTGCTCTCACCCGGACGAGGACGAGGGCTAGAGCCCGCGCCCGGCGGTGAACGTCTTCTTCGACATCCAGGGCACGCTGGTCGGGGCGGGCGCGCCCCGGCCCCGGGCGCGGGAGGCTTTCCTCGAGATCACCGGCCAGGGCCACGACATCTACCTGTGGTCCAGCGCCGGCGGCTCCTACGCTGCGCGGGCGGCGGAGTACCTCGGCGTCGAGGACCTCGTCCACGCCTGCTCCGGCAAGGAGGCCCCGCTCGTAGCGGTGGACTTCACCGTGGACGACCAGCCGGGCCTCGCCGGGCACCACGGCGGGTACCAGATACCGCCGTTCCGCGGCGACCCCGGCGACCGGGAGCTACTCCGGGTCGCCGAGTCCCTGAGAGACCACACCACCCGGGAAGGTTAGCCCGGACGCAGAGAGGGCCGGGGATCACCCCCCGGCCCTCCGTCATACGGAATCCGGGTAAATGATGCCATCTCTGGTGGGCCCGGGAGTCGGGAGGCGCGTCGCTCCGCTCGCTTCGGGAGTCGGGATTCGGAAAAGACAAATACGACTCCCGATCTCCCGACTCCCGAACTACAGAAGCCGCGAAGTAGTCAACCGGATTCCGTATCACTGATCCTGCGGCTCTGTGCCAGGAGCCTACCGGGCCTTCTCGGCCTCCTTCTCGGCCCGGGCCTCGGCCGTGGGGACGGCGCCGCCGGAGATGACTACCATGTCGTCGTCGAGCAGGGAGATGGTGCCCGCGCAGCTCGCCCACACGCCGATGGAGAAGCCCTCGTCCACGGGCTCTCCGAGCTTCTGCTCGTACTCCACCGTGTCGCCGCTGGAGACGAGCGGCGTGGCGGGCTTGAGGAAGCGGCCACCGAGCGGGAGGTTCGCGCCGGAGACCTTGCCGACCAGCGAGGTGAACTCCTCGGGGCACCGGGTCTTGATGTCGGCGTACTCCTTGCTCTGCGTGTCCTTGGGAATGACCAGGAAGCCGTTGGTCGTCCGGCGGACAAAGGCATCGCCCTCGCCGAGGGACTCTATCCCCATCTCGTTCAGGTACGGCCCGCCGTCGATTACGGAGTACCTTCCCGCCTGCTCCTCGACGTCCATGCCGGAGAGGGAGAGCAACTCCGTGGCCGAAGCGCCGAGGGGAGCCTCGTAGAGGTAGAGGTCCATCTCGGGACCGAAGACCTGCAGGAACTTGGTGGTGGTCGGCCTACCCTCGAAGAGCGCCCGGTAGATGTTCAGGAGGGTCTCGGAGTTGTTGACGATGATCCCGGCGTCCAGCGGCAGCCCCGGACGCTTGGAGCCGTCGGGCATCTCCACGCGGCGCGGCACCTTGGTCTCCGTGGCGTGCTTTATGAGGGTCTTCTCCTCGCCCAGAGCGTACTTGTCCGGCACGTAGCGCATGTCGTAGAGGCCGTTCGCGTGCTCGGAATAGTCGGAGAACCAGCCCTCGTCCTTGTAGTGGACGCCCATCGAGATCTGCTCGAACCCGAAGACGCTCTTCATCACGTCGTAGAGCTCCAGGAACTCGTTCAGGTACTCCCGGTGGACCATCTTGTCCGCCCAGTAACCAGGCTCGGACTCCGTGCAGTTGACCAGCATGTGAGGCTGGGGGCTCTTGTACTTGAAGTACGTCGGAAACCCTCCGCCACCGGCCCCCACGATGCCAGCCTGGCGTATGATCTCGACGGCCTCTTCCCGGCTCAGAGCCTTTACTTCCTCCAGGCTCCGCTGCTTCATCTCAACCATTCTTACCCTTACCTCCATACAAGATACATACGTGGTGTTTGCTATTACAAAGTACGTCTAACCATTACAGGCAGTATAGCCCATGTATCTTTGGGTGGCTAGTTCCAATCTTGGTTCCAACCTCCCGCGGGGCTCTTCTGGTAGACTCCGGGCATCGTGAAGTTTACGCGGCGCACGGCCAACATCCTCCTCGGCATCGCGGCGTTCATGTTCCTGACGTGGGCTACGCGGCTCGCGGTCTTTGTCGGGGAGGTACAGGCGGGGACGCTCCCGGCCCCGGCCTTCCACTTCGCGCTGGTGGTCATAAACCTCGCCATAGCCTCCTACCTGGCCTACCTCGGCGTAAGGGCTCGTCGGGCGAACCACCAGGCGGGGCGGGTGGACTAGCTACCGGGGGCTCCTCCGGGAGACCTCCGAGACGGCACTTATGTCGTCGTCGCCGTGCTCGCGCAGGCCCGCGGTGTAGACCTGGGAGACGAGGGCCGTGAGGGGCAGTGCCTGCTCGAGGCCGTACCCGAGGTCCAGGGCGTAGCGCAGGTCCTTTACCATGTGCGAGAGCTTGAACTGCGGGTCGTGGGAGCGGGTGGAGACCTTCTCTCCCTTCAGCTCCGCGAGCCTGGAGGCGGCGGCCCCGGTCATGAAGACCTCCAGCTGCTTCTCGGCGGGTATACCGGCGGCCTCCCCGAGCGCGAGGCCCTCGGAGAGCGCGGCGAGGTTCGCGGCGGCTACCAGGTTGTTCACGAGCTTCATCCGGCTGCCGGAGCCCCGGGGGCCGAGGTGAAAGACCTTGCTGCCCATCGCCTCGAGGACGGGCCGGAACTCCTCGACCGTC
>JACCZN010000323.1 GCA_013695915.1 Rubrobacter sp. | reverse complement strand
AAGTCAGGGAGGCTCGCGAACGACAGTTCTTGTCTCAGAGAGAGTTGGCGAGCAGAGCGGGCATGAACCACAACACGGTCTGGCGCGCCGAGAAGAGCGGTATGGTGGAGGTTCACCCCCGGACGATCCGCAAGCTGGCTGAAGCCCTCTCGGTCGATCCGTCCTCCCTCTCCCCGGGAAGATAGCCATGTCCAAGCGTGGCAATGGGGAAGGCTCTATCTACGAGCACAAACGCGGCGGGAAGAAGGTCGGCTACCGGGGCTCCTACACCGTCTATACGGTCGCCGGACCCAAGCGCCGCTACGTTTCCGGTAAGACGCGGGAAGAGGTCCGCCGGGAGCTCGCGAAGAAGATGGCTGATCGGGACGGCGGGCTCATCGTGGACGATAAGAACATGACGTTGGGAGAGTATCTCGACCGTTGGCTCTCCGACTGTGTGCGAGGTACCGTGAGGGATTCTACGTTCTCCCGGGACTCGTATCTCGTCGCCAATCACGTCAAACCGTCTCTCGGGCGTATCAAGCTAAGGAACCTGAGCGCCCTTCACCTGCAAGGGCTCTACCGGGAGCGCCAAGACTGCGAGACTGCAAAGCTCTCCGCCTCCACGGTACAGAAGATCCACCACGTACTCCACAAAGCACTCTCGCAGGCCGTGAAGTGGGACTTGCTCCCGCGTAACCCGGCGGACGCCGTGAAGGCTCCGGTGCCTCTACCGAAGGAGATGCACCCTCTCTCTGCCACCGAAGCTCACAGCCTCCTCGAAGCCTCAGAGGAAGATAGGCTGGGAGCGTTCTACGTGCTCGCCCTACACACGGGGATGAGGAGCGGCGAGCTCCTCGGTCTGAAGTGGCCGGACGTTGATCTCGAAGGCCGAACCCTCCGGGTGCGCAGGACATTAACGAGGACGGAGAATGGCAAGAAGCTCGCCCTCGGGGAGCCCAAGACAAAGAAGAGCCGCCGGACGGTCCGGCTGACACCGCGTGCGGTAGGAGCTCTCAGAAGTCACCGGGCGCAGCAGGCGCAGGAGAAGCTAAAGTTCGGCAGCCTCTACGAGGATCAGGACCTCGTCTTCGCCGGCGAGGCCGGCAACCTTATAAACCCGTCCAACCTCCGGCAGAGGTCGTTCGCACCTCTTCTGGAGCGAGCGGGGCTTCCTCGAATTACCTTTCACGACCTCCGGCACACCTGCGCCTCTCTGCTCTTCCAGAGAAACGTCCACCCGAAGCTCGTCCAGGAGCTACTCGGACACGAGAGCGTTGCTATCACGCTCGACACGTACTCCCACATGCTGCCCGGTATGGGCGGAGAAGCCGCAGACGCGATAGGCGAGGCTCTCGGATAGCACCCTCCTGCTCCGCGTTGATGCACGGTTGCTGCACACGGCCCCCGAGTCCACATCGCGGGCCGTTTGTTTTATTGGCTTTTGCAGGTAAATTGTATGTGGGCGATGCTGGGTTCGAACCAGCGACCCCCTCCTTGTAAGGGAGGTGCTCTACCGCTGAGCTAATCGCCCCGGCCTTGCCGAGTGCCCCCAACGGGATTCGAACCCGTGCCGCCGCCTTGAAAGGGCGGTGTCCTCGGCCTCTAGACGATGGGGGCCCCTCTATTTGACCCACGGCTTTTGGGCCTGTGAGCCAGGTAGGGCTCGAACCTACGACACGAGGATTAAAAGTCCCCTGCTCTGCCACTGAGCTACTGGCCCGATACCTCCCGGAGTTTACCAAATCGCTCCGGGTTTGGAACCCGAAGGGTCCGGCTACGGCGAGCTACCGGCACGCCCGGACTCCTTTGCCCTGCGAGTGAAGTAGAGTGCTCCGGTATCTGCGGTCATCCTTTCAGTGGAGGAAGTGCCGACGCCCGGTCAGCACCATGGCAACTCCTTCCCGCCCGGCGGCCTCTACTACCTCCGCATCCCGCTTTGAGCCGCCCGGCTGGATGATAGCCGACACCCCGGCCTCCGCCAGTGAGTCCACACCATCTGCGAACGGGAAAAAGGCGTCGCTCGCCGCCACGGCCCCGCGAGACCGCTCCCCGGCCTTCTGCACGGCGATGCCCGCCGCCTCCACCCGGCTCATCTGACCCGCTCCAACACCGACGGTCGCCCCGTCTCTCGCGAGCACTATGGCGTTGCTCTTGACGCTTTTGGCGACCCTCCAGGCGAAGAGCAGGTCCTCCATCTGACCTTCCGAGGGCTCGCCGGAGACGGTCTCGTAGCCCGCAGCGTCCTCCACCCGGTCGGTCTCCTGCAGGAGGAGGCCGCCGGTCACGGGCTTGGACGCAAAGGCGGACCGCACGAGCGTCCCGGCCTGCAGGAGCGCCACGTTCGGCCTGGCGGCGAAGACCTCCCGGGCTTCCGGGGTGAAACCCGGGGCGAGGAGCACCTCGGTAAAGACCTTCGAGATCTCACCGGCAAGATCCCCGCCGACCGGACGGTTCAGGGCTACTATCCCCCCGAAGGCCGAGGTCGGGTCGCTCGCCAGCGCCCGGGCGTACGCTGCCTCGATGTCTCCGGCGACCGCCGCCCCGCACGGGTTGGCGTGCTTGACGATCACGGCCGCAGGTCTCCCGGTCTCATCGAGGTCGGCGAGGACCGAGCGCGCGGCGTCTACGTCGTGGAGGTTGTTGAAGGAGAGCTCCTTGCCCGCGAGCTTCTCGACGTCCGAGAGCAGGTGCTGCTCGCCAGCGACCGTGTAGTAAGCTGCGCTCTGGTGGGGGTTTTCCCCGTAGCGCAGCGGCAGCTCCTTCTCGTAGACGGCGAGCCGCCGCTCCGGGAAGCTCTCCTCCCCGCCCTCGACCTGCCCGGCGAGCCAGCCGGAGATCGCGGCATCGTAGAGGGCGGTCCGGCGGAACGCGGCGAGCGCCAGCTTCCGGCGCAGGGCCTCGGATGCCGGGCCTCTGGCGACCTCGGAGAGTACCTCCTCGTAGAACTCGGGGCCGGGCACGACGGTCACCGAACGGAAGTTCTTGGCCGCCGCGCGGAGCATGGCGGGGCCGCCGACGTCTATCTGCTCTATGGCCTCCTTCTCGTCCAGGTCCGGGCTCTCCACGAGCGTCCTCTCGAACGGGTAGAGGTTCACGCAGACGAGGTCCACCGGCCCTATCCCGTGCTCGGCGAGTTCCATTACCTGATCCGGGTCCTCCAGGTCCGCCAGTATGCCGCCATGTATCCTGGGGTGGAGCGTCTTTACCCGGCCGCCGAGTATCTCCGGTGAGCCGGTGACCCTCTCCACGGGAGTGACCTCTACGCCGGAGGCCGATATCTCCCGGGCCGTGCCGCCGGTGGAGATGACCTCGAACCCGAGCTCCGAGAGCCCGCGGACAAAGTCCACGACCCCCGTCTTGTCCGAGACCGAGACCAACGCCCGGCGCTTCATCGTGCTCATGCCCTCCCCCAGAAGTAGTCCGCCACGGCAGCCACTAGCAGCCGGTGCTCGACCGGGTGCAGCCGCTCCAACAGATCATCTCTCGTATCGTCCAGCCAGACCGGCACCTTCTCCTGAGCGATGAGCGGCCCAGCATCCACCTCCTCGATCACGTAGTGCACCGTCACCCCCGTCTCCCCCACCCCGGCCTCCAGCGCCCGCCCCACGGCGTGCAGCCCCTTGAAATCCGGCAGGAGCGAGGGATGCACGTTTATGACCGCCGGGAACCGCGAGAGGAACGCCGCAGAGAGC
>JACCZN010000284.1 GCA_013695915.1 Rubrobacter sp. | reverse complement strand
TTGGCTGGCTCTCTACGGTGGTCTACAATTTCTGCCGGACGCAGAGGGGGTTGCGGGAGCCGTTGAGCACTCCAGAAGGCGGAAGATGCTATGCGCAGCGCACACCGGCGATGGCTGCGAGCCTGACTGGTTCGATTTGGACGGTGGCGGAGGTGCTTGGTAGTCCAGTGTATCGGGCGGGTGGTACGAGATAATCTCACGCTACCACCACAGAAACGTAAAAAAGCCTATTGCCATCTCGCTGTATACAGACTCAAAGTCGCAGAATCAGATAAAAGAGCAAATTCACTTCTTGAAGAGTAGATTGCCTGGGCACGATCTAAAGTTTTTTGATTCTGCGACTTTGTTCAATTTTTAGACTAGCTTCTACTTATCCCACTTCAGCTTCGGGATCACGCGCTCGCCGTAGGCCCGGATGAACTCCTCCTGGTCAAGGCCGACGTTGTGGACGTAGACCTCGTCGAACCCGAGGTCCACGTAGTGCTGGAGGTGCTCCAGGTGCTCGTCGAGGTCCGGGGAGGTGAGGACCCGGTCCCTGAAGTTGTCTATTTGGACCATTTTCGCCATGGCCTGGAAGTCCTCCGGGTTGCGGATGTCGGACTTGGGGAAGGGCATGCCGCCGTTGGGCCACTCCCGCACGGCCTGGGCCTCGGCCTCCTCCCGGCTCTCGGCCCAGGAGACGTGGAGCTGTATCATGCGGGGCATCTTCGAGGGGTCCTTGTCCTCTTGCCGGGCGCCCTCCTCGAACTTGCCCATGAGCATCTTTATCTTCTCGTCGGCGGCCCCGACGGTGATGATGCCGTCGCAGAGGCGGCCGGTGCGCTTGCTCATGAGGGGTCCGGCGGTCGCCACGTAGATCGGGGGTGGCACGTCGGGCATGGTGTAGAGCTTCGCGCTCTCCAGGGTTATGTGCTCCCCGGCATACTTTACGACCTCGCCGGTGAAGAGCTTGCGGATGACCTCTATGGACTCCATGAGGATGCGCAGCCGCGTGGGGGCCTCGGGCCAGTAGTCGCCGGTTACGTGCTCGTTCAGCGCCTCGCCCGCGCCGAGCCCGAGCCAGAACCTGCCCGGGTACATGGCCTCCAGGGTCGCGGCACCCTGCGCGATGATGGCGGGATGGTAGCGGAACCCCGGCGGCGTGACCCCGGTGCCGAACCGCAGGTTGGTCTCCGCCCCGAGTGCCCCCAGCCAGGACCACACGAAGGCGCTCTGGCCCTGCTCCGGAGTCCAGGGATGGAAGTGGTCGGAGGCCATCACGGAGGTAAACCCGGATTCCTCGGCCGCCTTGCAGTATTTTATGAGGTCCGTCGGGTGGAACTGCTCGAACATCGCCGCGTACCCGACCGTGCCGGTAGGCTTGCCCGTGGTCTGCATGCTGTCTCCTCCTCTAGCTACCACCCGGTGATTTTAATCCAGCGGCCGGGAGCCAGCCGGCTCCGGAGCCGCTCTACCTCTCCGAGTCCCTGGAGCCCGGCGCGACGAACACTTTGATCAGAACGAACACGACCATCAGGCCCAGCAGCAGAAAGGGATTCTGAATGAACCATATGGCACCGCTCTCGATCTTGTTAGACAAACGTTCCAGCATTCCCAACTCGACTCCTCTTCCGCGGACATTACCAGCATACCGGCTAATCTGGATCATGCTCCACTCCACACTTTCTTGCAGCGAACTCTCGTACAGGTCCCCGGCACCCGCTTGCCTCTCGGTCGGCCTGCAGGAGAGAAGAGCCGGGCCACACTCTGGAGGGGGGAAATGGGTGTCGCCCAGTCTGGAGGTAATTTACGATACGGCGCGCAAAACCGTATACTCCAAATGGGCCAATTTTCCTTCAAAGACCGGACTTCCGCGGCGGCTAGAAGTGGTCCAGGGGGAAGACCCACGGGTCACCGGGCGGGAAGACCTCCTGTAGCAGCTCCAGCGCCCGATCCGACCCCGACCCTATGAGCCCGTGTCGGGCGAGCTGCCCGGCGGAAAGGTAGCCGGCGTAGAGCTGAGATAGCTGGCGGACGTCGAGTGAGACTCGCTCCACCGCCTCCGCACCACGGGTCACACTGCTCTTGCCGAGCGTGTACTCCCCGGCATTCTCCGGGATCCCCTCGTCGGCGACCTCCAGGACCAGCGGCTCGCTCGGGGCGCGATGGCGCCCTCCACGTCCACGAGCCGGAGCATCATGCCCGGCCTTACCTTCGCCTCGACGTGGGAGCTTTCCAGGTAGGGGTGCAGCGGCTCGCCGGGGGGGACGGCGTAGTCGACGCGCCAGTCTTCCGGGTCGTAGGCGGCGGCAAAGGAGAGGAGCCCTGCACGGGCCCGGAGGGTCTCCGCGACGAGCTCCGTAACCCCTAGCGTGCGCGAGGTCTCATCCCGGCCCTCCTTCTGACGGTAGAGGAGGTAGCCCTCCACCACCCCGTCCCGACTGTAGACGGCGGTCTCTCTCCCTTCGCTGCCGTCCAACGACTCGAACTGCCGCCAGTGGCCCTCGCCCCGGCGGACGCAGATGGGATGTCGCGCCGCCTCCGCCTCGTTTAGCTCCGTCATGCGCGGCAGGTCCTCTCCCCGGTAGGCCCGTACGTGGCGCTGCTCGGGGCTGGTGGACAGCTCGGTGGGCTTGAGGGTGTACCTGAGGGCCTCGGCGGCCAGCTCGTAGCCGTGGGCGCGGTAGAAGGCGTGGTTGAAGGGGTCGAGCATAGAGAGGCGCACCCCGCCCTGGCGCAGGTCGGCGAGAAGGGCGCGCATCAGGGTCCCGGCGTAACGCTTGCGGCGGTAGGCGGGATGGGTGGCTACTGCCGCTACACCGCCCATCGGAGCCGGCTCGCCGTCCACGAAGACCTCCAGCGGCAGCACCGTTGCTGTCGCCCGGGGCTTGCCGTCTTCCTCTACGACGTAGACTTGCTCGAGGTCCAGACGGCGGTTCTTCTCCGGGTCGAAGTGCTCTTCACCCTCGGCTTGGCTCGCGCCGAAGGCTAGCGAGAGCACCTGCCCCAGCGCCTTCCTGTCCGACTCGCGGTACCGGCGTACCTCCAATACTCCTCCTCTCGGACCCGCCGACGGTGAGATTGTAGCGGCTCCTCACCCCTCCGCGGAGCCCTCTAACCGCTCGGCGACCCACCGGCACCACTCGGCGTACTCGCGCTCGTAGCCGAGGCCCCGCCGGAGGGTGGCGTAGGTGGCGAACTGCGGGGTACCGGGGTCGCGCAACTCCTCCTCCCATTCCCGCTCCATCCAGCCCCTTATCTCCTCGTAGCGGGCGAGCCGCTCCCCGTGCCGCCGCTCCTCCTCCCGGAACATGGCCGCGGCCTCGTCCTGGTCCGCGACCCAGGAGGAGTACGCTTTCAACACCAACTCGTCGCGCGTCGGGCGCTCCGGCACGGGGCTGACTGCCCACGCCTCCAGAGCCTGCATCCCGGAAGCCGTGATCGAGTACACCTTCTTGTCCGGACGCTCGGCCTGCTCGACAGGCCGGTGAGAGACGAGACCCCGCTCCTCGAGCTTCGCCAGCTCCGGGTAGATCTGGCTGTGCCCCGCACCCCAGAAGAACCCAAGCCTCTCCCGTACCCGCGACGTGAGATCGTAGCCCGTCAACGCCTCCCGAGCCAGCAACCCCAGCAACGCATACCCCAACGTCGAAACCTTCGAACCCTTCGGAATAACCCCACCCCTACATAAATCTTATATGACACTCTTGACATATTACGGTGTAGGACGTACAGTGTTATATGTCAGTATTTACATATCGTAGCACGGTTCTCCGGGACGGACAGGAGCTTTCTTTGTGGGGGTACAACTCTGAATGCGGGAGAGGAAGCTCCATGAGCGGAGAGACTGCGGAACGGGGAGCCCCGACTGTACACGACGCCCGGGGTCGAGGGGGTGGCCTTCAGGCGTCTCATCGTCCTGACGGGCCGCGGGCCGCGGATGCGGTCAGCGGACGCGGGCCATACGCGGAGAGCCCAGAGAGGTCTCCGGGAGAGAGGAGCAGGAGAATGTGCGGCAGGACGGCCATGTTCAGCGGTCCGCGTAACGGAGCGCGACGTCGTGGCGGGGAGTTCTTCGGTCTTGAGGTGGAGGAGATGAGCCCGCGGGGACAGGTAGCGGCGGCGGTCTCGGTGCTCGCTCCGGTGTTGCTCTCCGGGGTACTCTTGCTCGTCTTTCTCCCGGGGGTGTGGTGGGTCTTCACGACGTACTTCTGGGTCGCGTTCCCGGCTCTCGGGCTCCTCTCGCGCGGGCTGGCGGGCTCGGGGGCGGAGCGACGGGCGGCCCTGACAGCGGCGGAGGACCCGGAGCGGGAGCTTCTGTCGGCGCTGCGGCGGCACGAGGAGCTAACGGCAGCCCGGGCGGCGGTCGAGACCTCGCTCTCTGTGGCGGAGGCCGACAGGAGGCTCGGGGAGCTTGCTGGAGCCGGTCATCTGACGCTGCGGGTGAGGGACGGCGGCATCTTCTACGCCCTGTGGGACCCGCCCGCGGCCCGGCGGGAGACGAACGATGCTGCGTCGGAGAGAGGTCTCCGAGAGCGGAGTTCGCTGCGGCCCCCGGGACCTGCCGGGACGAGGGGCAACGGAGGCTCCGGGCGGGGAGGTGTGCGGTGAGCCGCCAGTCCCGGCTGGTAGCGGGCATCCTGTTGCTCGTGCTGCCGACGGTCGTGTTCGGTGGGGTGCGCATCCTGGGGCTGCTGCTGGGGGAGCCGGGGTACGCGGAGAACGAGCTGCGGCGGGAGCTCTGGCGCGCCGGGCACGCCCACGCGGGGGTGTTGCTGGTGCTCTCCCTGGTGACCCTGCGCTACGTGGACGAGGCTGCTCTCTCCCCCGGGCTGCGGCGGGTGGCGCGGCACTCGGTCCCGGCGGCCGCAATCCTGGTGCCCGCGGCCTTCTTCCTCTCGGTCCTCTCACCCGACGCCACGGAGCCGAACGCACTGATCTACCTCGCCTACGCGGGGGCGGCCTCGCTGACGGCGGGGCTCCTGGTCCTGGGGGTCGGCCTCGTCCGGCGGCCGCCCCGGACGGAAGAGGACGGTATGTAATGAGACACCTTACCCACGGTACTGGCAGCGAACAGGAGGTACGGACGATGGAGAGACCGTCTGCGGCGGAGCGGCCGGAAGGTGAGGGGACCTGATGCCCCCGACGATGAACGGACGCTATGCGGCCGAGGTGGAAGGCTCCTTCGTGGTCTTCGTCATCGGGATGAGGATCAACCGCCTGCTAGCCGTGAGGAAGTGGGTGCCGACGGCGCGGGCGATGGGACCGATGCTGCGCGAGCTGTACCGGAACCCGGAGCGGGGCTTCCTCGGGTCCGAGACCTT
>JACCZN010000278.1 GCA_013695915.1 Rubrobacter sp. | reverse complement strand
AACATGGTGTCGAGCATCGGTTCGACCATCTCGACCTCCGGGTCGACCATAGCGGCGAGGCTGGTCCTGGGGTCGGCCACCACGTAGCCCAGACATCCCCTCGGCACCCGGAACTGCTCGAAGAGGTACTCCTCCGCTGGCTTCCTGACCTTCTGGCTCTTCTTCTCGCTCATGCTCTACTCTCCTTGTCGTTCAATTTTGCCACCGAGTCGGGACGTTGCGACCTAATGAGGATCCAGGTCCCTCCAGCCCGGGCTAGCTCTCGGAGCCTCTCACCGTGCCTCAGAAGAAGATCCCCCGGTTCTGGTATAGGATGAAGGCGCTCATCAGAATGAGGAAGACGGCGAATATCCTCTTGAGAGTGTCCTGGGGCACGAAGCGCAAGATGTAGGCTCCGGCAAAGCTCCCGGCTATCGCCACCGCGGTAAAAGCCGACACGAAGTCCCAGGCGACCTCTACCTGACCCAGGTATCCAGCGAGGCCCGCTACGGACTTCAGGGCGATCACAAGCAGCGAAGTACCAATGGCCTTCTTTATCGGCAGGCCTCCGAGCAGGACGAGTGCGGGTACGATCAGGAAACCTCCCCCCACGCCGACCAGCCCGGTAAGAGCTCCTACCGCCAGCCCCTCGATTACTATGAGCCCCAGGGACATCTTCCCCGTATCCGCTGCTTCTCGCTTCCGCTTGAGCAGCGGGTCTTCTTTGCGGAACATGAAGAACGCCGCGAGCAGCATGACCGTCGCGAAAAGGATGAGCTGGGCCGCGCCGCTGAAGAGGGTTGCCAGACGCGCGCCGAGATACGTCCCGGACATAGCCACCACGCCGAAGATCACCGCGATGCGCCCATCGATATTCCCGGAGCGCCAGTGCCCCAGAGCCCCAATGAGACTTGTCGCTCCCACCACCGCCAGGCTCATGGCGATCGCCTCTTTCGCACCGTAGTCCAGCACGTAGACGAAGACCGGCACTGCGAGGATCGAACCGCCTCCGCCGAGGAGCCCGAGAGAGAGCCCGATCAGGGCACCGAGAAAAAGTCCCAGCAGGCTCAATGCCGCCTCGCGGCTCCACAGATACTCTCACCCTCCACCTTGTACGCTCCTCCTGGACTCACCCTCCACCTTGTACGCTCCTCCTGGAGAATCTCTACCGACCGGGTGTGTGAGCCGGGCTGTGGCGCTCCAGGTATCCTACGACGAGGCTCTTCATGGCTGGCTCGCTCTCACAGTCGAAACCCATAGAAGCCGCATGCTGCAAGCACTCTCCGGCGCTCATGCCGCGCTCCACACCAAGGTTCATTAGCGTCATCGCCCCCGCGCGCTTGCCGGAAGAGCAGTGCACCAGGAGAGGCTTCTCTGCCTCCCGGATGCGTTCCCCGACACGTCCGACCAACTCCTCGTCGGCCTCGCTTATGGAGACCGGGACGTTCTCGTAACCGAGCCCAGCATCTCCAGCAGCACGCCGCTCCTCGTTAACCGCCAGCACGTCACCCTGCGGCGACTCCGTGGGAGCCCGCAGGTCCAGGATCGTCCTGTAGCCCTCCTTCGCGAGCCGCGCCACATCCTCTTCCGTAAGGGCATCCGCCAAGACGATGCCTGGTCCGGCTTCTTTCCTCAAGCTCATTCGTACCTCCTCTGATCTCGTCCATCAGTTACATTACTATATTGCCGAATAGTTGTAAAGTGATGAAATTGCTCGTAGAGGTGAACGTGGTTGGTATACGGTTGAGGTTTTGGGGGGAGGCTGGGAGCTAGCGCCGGTGGGGAGATGAGGAACGGTCGCCGGAGAGGTGCTCCAGGTCTGCGGCGAGCCGGTCGTGGAGGGAGCCACAGACCATATCGCAGAGCTCGAAGACCGTCTTGTCGGCGATCCTGTAGTAAGAGCGGAGACCCTCCTTGCGACGGGCTACAACCCCCGCGTCCAGCAGGAGCCCCAAGTGCTTGGAGACGTTCGCCTGTAGGCTACCGGTCTCCTCGACAAGCTCCGATACGCTCTTCTCGCCATCCATGAGCGCATTCAAGAGCCGGAGTCGCAGTGGCTCGGAGAGGACCTTGAACCTCTCCGCAACGAGCTCAAGAGCATCTTCAGACAGGTGTTTGTGGGTGTGATCCGACATATCTAACGGGATTTTACTCTACCGTTTGACGAAATAGCAATTTAGCGTGTGCGACAGTGGACGGATATAGATCGCGGTTTCAGAAGGGACGCCCGGGCTTGCTGTTCCAAACCGGGTACGTGGACCCCGTGGGCGGCGGGACACAGGGAAGCTTCTACGGGTAAGCAGCTTCCAGAGACTATCGTCCTGCAAGCTCCCGGTCCACCGCTTCGAGGAGCTCCTCGAGGTTACGGGGGTTCTGGCCGAGATCGCTCCTGCCGAGGCGCGAGGCGCTAGAGAGCTCCGCCCGCGAGCCTTCGCCGGCCACCTCGACCCTCGCCTCCACGTCATCCCGGAAGCGGAAGACCCGCGTCTTGCGGACGGCCCGCAGCCCGTCATCACCCTCTCTCTCCAGGCTCCAGCCGTCGAGGCTTTCGACGGCGCGGCGGAGGGCGGCGCGCAGCTCTTCCGGGAGCATGGGGTACTCCCGGGTGGTGCGAGCGGAGTTCTGGGTTGGACGCTCTATCTCCGGCATCTGGCGCGTATTGTAGACGGCTTTAAAATCAGAGTCATGGAGCTCTGCCCGGATACGCTGGAGGTCTGTTACGAGAACGGCGCCTTCCCGATGGCCGACGGGAGGGGGCAGGTGGCCCTCTACCGCTCGGACCCCCGGGCCGTGCTGGAGCTCGACGCGCTCCACGTCTCCAGGTCTCTCGGGCGCGTGATCCGCAAGGGTACCTACGAGGTGCGGGTAGACGGGGACTTCGAGGCCGTGGTCCGGGCCTGTGCCCGCCGGGAGGAGACCTGGATCAACGAGGAGATAGTGCGCGCCTTCGTGGGCCTGCACGAGAGGGGCAAGGCCCACAGCGTCGAGGCGTACCACGGGGGCGAGCTCGCCGGCGGGCTCTACGGCGTGACGCTCGGCGGGGCCTTTATGGGAGAGTCCATGTTCAGCCACAGACGCGACGCCTCAAAGGTCTGCCTCTACCACCTCGTCGAGCGCCTCGAGGAGCGGGGCTACGTGCTCCTCGACTGCCAGATACAGAACGAGCACCTCGCGAGCCTCGGGGCCACCGAGATCCCCGAGCGGGAGTACCTGAGACGCCTCGACGCCGCGCTCCGGCTGCCGCGCAACTTCGCGTGACCCCGGCACGGGTGCTACCGCGGCTCTGATAGGGGTACAGCATGGTAAGCTAGCCCCATGGATGAAAGATACATCAAACTAGATTGGCGCCCGGATCTCGAGCGCCCAGTGCTCATCGCCGGCTTCTCCGGCTGGAACGACGCCGCGGAGGCCGCGAGCGTCGCGCTCACTACGCTGGGTGAGTCCTGGCAGGCCAAACGTTTCGGAGGCTTCAGCCCCGAGGAGTTCTACGACTTCCAGGCCACGCGGCCCCAGATCCGGTTCGCCGAAGGCACGAGCCGCCGGATAGAGTGGCCGGAGAACGACCTGAGCGCCGCGCTCGGAGACGGAACGGGGAACGGCCGCGGGGCGGTCGTGCTCTCCGGGCCGGAGCCGAACTTCCGCTGGCACACCTTCTCCGAGGCGCTGGTCGAGCTCGCCAGAGAGCTCGGCGTGGAGATGGTGGTCACGCTCGGAGCCCTGCTCGCCGACGTGCCGCACTCCCGGCCGGTCACCGTTACCGCCCTCTCCCAGGACCCGGCGATGACGGAGAGCCTGGGCTTCGCGGCCTCCAGCTACGAGGGGCCGAGCGGCATAACCGGCGTGGTCCACAGCTACTGTGCGCAGGCGGGCCTCCCGGCGGCGAGCCTCTGGGCCTCCGTGCCGCACTACCTGCCCTCCGTACCCTCGGCCCCGGCCGCGCTGGCCCTTCTCGGCGGGGTGTCGGAGTTGCTCGGCACGCAGGTGGACACGTCTCACCTGGAGAAGACCGCGACCGACTACCAGGAGCAGGTCGCCGCCGCCGTCTCCCAGGACTCCGACCTCGCCTCCTACGTGCAGATGCTGGAGGAGCGCCACGACTCCCAGGAGGACGGCGAGAACACCGGCGACCTGCCCTCCGGCGACGAGCTCGCCCAGGAGCTAGAGGGATTCCTAAAGGACCAGCGCGAGGACCCGCCGGACAGGTACTAACAGCTAGAGCGGTTCGCAGAAAAGGCCTTTCTCTCTGCGAATCGTCTCAGTAGATCAGGGCCAGCACGAACGCTGCGAGGCTCGCCAGCGCCAGGATGCCCTGGGCCACGGCCGAGATGAGGTACCCCACCAGCACACCGCCCGCCGCCCGGGAGCTCCGCTGCCAGTCGCCGGAGCCCCCGGAGGGTCTGTCGGAGGCCCGCTCCACCCTCGGACCTTCCGTGCCGCTGCTGCTCACGGGCGTCCGCTGGCGCTTCAGGTACTCCCCGAGGAAGACGCCGCCGACGGTGCCCAGGATCAGCCCGAAGAAGGCCCCGATGCCGAGGAACAGCGCGCCCACCAGCGTCCCGACGATACCCCCCACGGCGCCGCCCAGGGTGCCCGCCCAGCTCGCGCCGTACTTCCTGGCCCCGTAGGCCGTACCGATGTAGTCCGCGGCCAGGGCCAGCACGGCGAAGGCTCCGAGTAAGATAAGGATACCCGCGCCCACTATCTCGAAGCCCGTCAGGTAGGCGTAGACGAGGGCGGCCAGGAAGATCAGGGGCACCCCCGGCACCCCCGGCACCACGCTGCCCACGAGCCCGACCAGCATCGCGGCCAGCGTCAGGAAGAAGACCAGGTCGAAAGAGAACTCCACAGCCTAGCCCGAGACCACGGGCAGGCTCTTCTTGCCGGGCTTCTCCAGCGCGGCGTTCAAGCTGCCGGACTTGTACCCCCCGAGGTCCAGCGCCACGTAGAGAAAGCCCGCATCTTTCAGCTCGGCCGAGATCTCCTCCCTTTCGGCAAACGCCCGCTCCATCTCCTCTGGACCTACCTCCAGCCGCGCTATCTCCCCGTGATGCCTCACCCGCACCTGCTCGTAGCCCCGCTCCCGCATGTACTCCTCCGCCCGCGTGACCTGCGCCAGCTTCTCCGGCGTTATCTCATGACCATAGGGGAAGCGGCTCGACAGACACGCCAGAGCCGGCTTGTCCCAGCTCGGCAGCCCCAGGTACTGCGCCAGCTCCCGCACCTCCTCCTTGCCTACCCCAAGTAGGCTCAGGGGCGAGAGCACCCCGAGCTCCTTTGCCGCCTTCCTGCCGGGCCGGTAGTCGCCCTCGTCGTCGGCATTGGCGCCGTCCACCACGCACCCGTAGCCTTGCTCCCCGGCCATCTCCGAGAGGTCCGAGTACAGGGTGGACTTGCAGAAGTAGCAGCGGTTGGTGGGGTTCTTTGCGTAGTTCGGATCGTCGAGCTCGCGGGTGTTCACCACCCGGTGCTCGACCCCAATAGAAGCTGCAAACTCCCGCGCCAGGTCCAGCTCCGAAGGCAGGTAGGTCTCGTTGTTGGAGGTCACGGCCAGCACCCGGCCCTCCGGCAGAGCCCTGGCTGCTACCGCCAGCGCCAGCGAAGAGTCCACCCCGCCGGAGAAGGCCACCAGGGCGCTACCGCGCGGCGCGATGCTGCCTCCGAGCTCCTCCAGCCGCTCCTCCAGCTTCGACGTGCGTCCCTCCATCGGCCCTCCATCCTCATACCCTCCAACACCTGCGGCCGGGCGATCCCGAACGCTACCGAAAAGATACCAGAGACCGCCCGGCCCCGAGCGGCGGAGAGGTTGAAGCACGGTAGCGGTACAAAAGGGAGACCTTTTGAGAGCTTCTGGCAAATAGAGAAATATTTTGATAGATTCCGGTGCGGGAGAGAGCAACAGAGGGCACTAGCGGTGGAGAGAGAAGGGGACAGGAAGATACCGGCCCAGCGGCGGGCCGAGATCCGGGCTCTGCTGAAGGGCCGTGGGGCGGCGTCCATCGCGGAGCTCTCCGCCGCGATCGGGGTCTCTGCTTCGACGGTTCGGAGGGACCTCGACCGGTTGAGCGCGGACGGCTTCGTGAGCCGGTCGCACGGGGGTGCGGTTACTGGTGAGAGCACGACGTTCGAGTCCACGTTCGAGGACCGCTGCAGACACAACAGCGGGGAGAAAGAGAGGATCGGTCGCCGGGCTGCGGGGCTGCTGAAGCCCGGGTACAGCGTGATCTTCGATTCCTCGTCCACGGTGCTCTGGGCGGTCGAGGCTCTAAAGGAGCGGCCCGTACCGATGACCGCGGTAACGAACGACATCGGCCTGGCCTCCGTGCTGGCGGAGATACCGGAGGTGGACGTCCTGGTCCCGGGAGGTGAGATCCGGGAGGGTTCCCTGACCCTCGTGGGTGGCCGGACCCGGGACTTTCTGGAAGGGCTGCACGCGGACGTAGCGTTCGTGGGGATACACGCCATCTCCGGCACCCTCCTGACCGACACCAGCCTCCCGATCGCCGAGGTAAAGCGCGCGATGATCGGGGCCTCGCACCGCGTGGTGCTGCTCGCCGACCACAGCAAGTTCGGGCCTCCGGCTTTCTGCGAGGTCGCGCGGACGGGTGTGGCGGGGGACCTGTTTACCGACGAGCTCGCACCACCGGAGGCTCTGGAGGCCGTCGGGGCGTCCGGAGAGACCCGGGTTCATGTTGTGGGAGAGGCATCGTCCGGGGCTGACCCGGAGAAAGGGGAGAGATGAGGATACTCCAGACGGTAGAGAAGATACCCGGCGGGATAATGATCGTGCCGCTGCTGCTCGGCGCCACCATCAACACCTTCTTCCCGCAGGTGCTGGAGATCGGGGGTTTCACCACGGCGCTCTTCCAGGAGGGGGCGCTCGCCCTGATCGGGGCCTTCCTCTTCTGCATGGGGGCTCAGATACCGATACGGGCCGCGGGCACGACCCTCGGGAAGGGTGCTGCGATACTCTCCGGCAAGCTCGGGGCCGGTATAGCCGTCGGTCTCGGGGTGGCCCTGCTGCTCCCGAGCGGTACCCTGCTCGGTCTGGCGCCCGTAGCCATCATAGCGGCGATGACCAACTCCAACGGCGGCCTCTACGTCGCGCTCACCGAGGAGTTCGGCAACGAGACCGATACCGGGGCGGTCTCCGTGATCTCCGTGAACGACGGACCGTTCTTTACGCTGGTCGCGCTCGGCGCGGCGGGTTTGGCCGACATCCCGCTGCTCGCCCTGGTCGCGGTACTGGTGCCCATAGTGCTCGGCTTCATACTCGGGAACCTCGACGAGGACATCCGCAGCTTCCTCCGTCCCGGCCAGCGGCTCCTGATACCCTTCTTCGCCTTCCCGCTCGGGGCCGGCATAGACTTCGCGACCATTATCGAGTCGGGACCTCCCGGGGTGCTCCTCGGTATCATGACGGTCGTCATCTCCGGGTTCGGTGCCATGGCCGTCCTGTACCTGGTCCAGGTTGCCCGGCGACGGCCGCGGGAGCAGCGGAACCTGGTCTCCGGGGCTGCCGAGGCCTCAACGGCGGGCAACGCCGTGGCGACCCCCGCCGCCATCGCCCTCGCGGACCCGACCTACCAGGCGGTAGAGGCCGCGGCCACCGCCCAGGTAGCCGGTGCCGTCGTCACCACGGCTGTTCTGACGCCGGTCTTTGTGACGCTGGTCTACCGCTGGCAGATGAGCCGGGGCATAGACCCGAGGAACGAGTTCTCCGTCGAGGACCCCGGAGAACCCGAGAGGGAGACCTAGGTGCCCCTCTCTTCTCACAGAGGAGGGCTCCGGGTGGCGATGGTCGCCGACGACCTGACCGGCGCGGCGGATTCCGGCGTGCAGCTCGTCCGCGCCGGGTACCGGACGGCGGTCGCCTTTCACGGAGCGCCGGTGCCTCCGGCTGAGGACGTCGACGCGGTGGTGTTCGATACCGACTCCCGGGCGCTGGGCGCGGGGGAGGCTGCGGAGCGGGTGACGGAGGTGGCGGGGACCGCGGCGGACGCCCGGATCTTCTACAAGAAGCTCGACTCGACCCTGCGAGGTCCCGTTGCCGCCGAGCTCGCGGCCGCCCTGGAGGCTACCGGGAGGGGTCGGGCGGTCGTGGCGCCGGCCTTCCCGGGTATCGGGCGGACCACCCGCGATGGAACTCAGCTCCTGCACGGGGAGCCGGTAGACGAGACCGGCCTCGCGAATGACCCTCGCACCCCCGTCCTGCGGTCGCACCTCCCCTCCATCCTCGAGGAGGCCGGTCTCGGACCGGTCGGGACCCTGAGGGTCGAGTCCCTGGGCGACGCGGAGGCCGTGCGGCGGACGGTGGAGGGGCATCGGTGGACCGTGGCGGACGCGGAGGCCGCGGAGCACCTCGCCGCGCTCGTGAGGGCCATAACAGACCCCTCGGATGTGCTGTGGGCCGGGTCCGGTGGCCTGGCTCTGGCCCTGGGCGAGGCCTACCCTGGCCCCTGCGCCGGAGAGGTGGGCGCGGCCCTGACTCCGGCCCGCCGGGTGCTCGCGGTGGTCGGCAGTGTTAACGAGGTCTCCCGCGGGCAGCTCCGTCGGCTCGCGGATCTTCCCGGGGTCACACCGGTCCCGCTCGATTCCGGGGCCGTCTGCGCGGGAGATGCGAGGGCCGCCGGGCTTGCGGCCGCCACTACCGTCCGCAAGCTGCTTGGACAGGGGTGCGGTGTGGCGCTTTTCTCGACCTCGGGAAAGGAGGTAGACACCGCCCTGAGGTGGCACGACGTTGACCGGGGGGCTGTCGCGGGGCTCGTAGCGGAGGCCTTGGCCGGCGTCGTGGCGGAGCTTGTGGAAGGGGAGGCTTTCGACGCTCTCGTGCTGACCGGGGGGGAGACGGCGATAAACGTGGTCCGGCGGCTCGGAGCCTCAGGGGTTCTGCTCCAGGGGGAGGTTGAGGCTGGTGTGCCTTTCGGGGAGTTGATCGGCCCGCTCCCGTACCGCGTCGTCACGAAAGCCGGAGGTTTCGGGGGGACGGAGACGCTGGTAAATGCTCTCTATGCCCTGACCAACCCTGGAGAAGGACGGATGCCATGAAAGAACTCCCAACCGGCGTGACCCTCGGGGACCCTGCCGGTATCGGGCCCGAGATAGTAGCAAAGATGTTCGCCGAGCCCGGCTTCCACCAGGAGAACCGGGCGGTGGTAGTCGGCGACCAGAAGATCCTGGAGCGCGCCGTGCGGCTCCTGGGGCTTCCGTTGCGCGTGAACGTCGTTTCAGAGCCCGGTCAAGGGGTCTACGAGCCGGGCGACGTCGACCTGGTGCCTGCCAGCGAGCTGCCGGAGGACCTGCCGTTCGGCGAGCTCGACGGGCGGGCGGGCGCCGCCGCTTACGAGTACGTCCGCCGGGCGGTCGAGCTGGCTCAGAACGGGGAGATAAGGGCCATAGCTACGGCTCCTTTGAATAAGGAGGCTCTGCACCGGGCAGGGCTGAAGTATCCCGGGCACACGGAGATACTCGCGGAGCTCACCTCCACGAAGGACTACGCGATGATGCTGGTGGCCGAAGAGCTGCGGGTCATACACGTCAGCACCCACGTCTCGCTCGCGGTTGCCATAGACCGTGTCCGGCGGGAGCGGGAGCTGATCGTGATCCGGCTGGCCTACGCTGCGCTGCGGAAGATCGGTGTGGAGGAGCCCAGGATAGCCGTGGCGGGCCTCAATCCGGTAGCGTCGCCTGGAACCGTGGTCAGGCTGCACGCTCGGCCTCCAGCAGCCATTTCGGCTTCCTACCTCGCCACCTGGGCAGTTCCGCAGGCGGCACCGGATACGTCAATAGCTCCTCCATACTCCAGCGATGATCC
>JACCZN010000266.1 GCA_013695915.1 Rubrobacter sp. | reverse complement strand
AGCTCGTACGGCCCGGTGCCCACGGGCAGCTCGTCGAACGTCAGAGGGTCCTCGACCTCTGCCCAGACGTGCTCGGGCAGGATCGGGAGGTCCGACAGCGTCACGAGGTCCAGGGTGGGGCAGGGATCTGCGCAGGTGAACTCCACGGTGGTCGGGTCCAGCGCCTCGACCGACTCGATGGCCGGCACGTCGCTCGCGTGGTGCGAGTAGCGGTTGGGAGGTCCATCTCTGTAGTACTCGTAAGTAAACGCTACGTCCTCGGCGGTGAACTCCTCGCCGTCGTGCCAGGCGACGTCGTCGCGGAGCGTCACGTTCCAGGTCCTCGTGTCCTCGCTCGCCTCGGCCTCGGTGGCGAGCCAGGGGACCGGCTCCTCCATATAGGGGTGCAGAAAGAGCGTGTCGTGGACGAAGCCCACGAGCTCGCTGTGGATGCCCGGAGGCGGCCTGAAGCTGTAGGGGGTGAGGTTGCCCTTGTCGGCCTCCGTTGCCACGGTCAGCCTCTCCACCTCCTGCGGTTGCTGCTCGCTACCGGCGGCCGGGCTCGGCACGCCCACCAGCAGAAGTCCCAGCGCAACCACCAACACGAGGCGCAAAGGCCACCGTAGTACCTTGCGGATGATCATTACCCCCTACCTCCTTCTACATAGGACCGCCCACCATTAACGGCCTCGAACCGACCGGCAAACTGCCAGATACCGGCCAGAACCCCAACGCCTCTTGCATGGTCCTTCCGGTGCTCCGGTAGAGGAAGGGGATCCCGGCCCGGCATGCTCGCTACGGTGCCTTTCCCTCACCTTTCCGCACCTTCCAGTCTACTGGAAGATCAGGTGTTTTGCGGCGGAAAAGTTCTGCATCCGGGATATATCCTCCGGGCGCACCGGAAAATCCGGGCTGCATCTGTACCTTCCAGCAGGTGTAAGGTTTACAATGTACCTCGTATTACGGAAAGGAGGGTTTCAATAACTGGGGCGGCTCTAAAGATAGGCGAGGTGGCGCGGCTGGCAGGCGTACCGGCCAAGACGCTGCGTTACTACGAGGAGATAGGTCTGATCTCTCCTTCAGGCCGCACGGAGGCCGGGTACCGGATATACGGTCGGCGCGAGTTGGAGCAGATAGAGTTTGTCCGGCGCGCCAAGCTCATGGGGTTGTCGCTGGAGCAGATCCGGGCTCTCGTGGGAGCTGCCCAGGAGGGTCTGCCGGGCGGGGTCCTCCGGCACCTGGAAGGGCTGCTGGAGCAGAAGCTGGAGGAGACCGAGCGGAGGCTGGAGGACCTGCACGCCTTCCGCGAGAGCCTCCTGGGATACCGGGAGCGGGTAGCGACGGCCGAAGCACGGGACCTGTGCCGCTGTAGCGAACGTGGAGAAGAGGAGTTCTGCGGGTGCGTAACGGCTGCGACAGAGTGGGTAGAGTTGCCCGACTTGCGGGTCGTCCGGGAGAACGGCAAGGAGAGGCCGTCCATCGGGAAGGGCGAGCGGTGCGGGTGCCGGCCACCGGCATCCGGCGAGGTCGTGTAGGAGTAGATAGGGAGCGAGATCTATGAAGGTAGCTGTAGCGGGCAAGGGCGGTTCCGGCAAGACCACTATCTCGGCCACCCTGGCGCGGGTTCTGGCCCGGCGCGGGCGGATGGTCATGGCGGTGGACGGAGACCCCAACCCAAACCTGGGCGTGGCGCTGGGGATGAACCGGGAGCAGCTCGGGAGTCTGGTGCGGGTGCCGCAAGACATCATGGAGCTAAAAGAGGCAGGAGAAGAGCGGCGGCTGGTGATGACCCGTCCGGCGGAGGAGGTTACGTCCGAGTACGCGGTGGAAGGGCCGGACGGGGTGAGTTTGATGGTCATGACGGGGGTGGACCACGCCGGAGCCGGTTGACTGTGCGCGGCGCACGCCCGAGTGCGCGGCCTGCTCGGTGAGCTGGCAACGGGGAACAACGGAGAGACCATGACCATCACGGACATGGAAGCCTCCATAGAGCACATGAGCCGGGCCACCATCCGGCACGTGGATGCGATGCTGATGGTGACCGAGCCTTACTTCCGGTCGCTGGAGACCGTGGGCCGGATGGCGCCGCTGGCGAAAGAGCTTGGCATAGAGCACGTTTGGGCGGTCGCGAACAAGGTACGGAGCGCCCGGGACGAGGAGATCATCCGCTCCTACTGCGCGGAGCGCGGGATAGAGCTCGCCGCGGTCGTCCCCTGGGACGAGGCGATACAGGAGGCCGATAGAGAGGGCCGGGCGCTCATGGACTACGGGACCGAAGCCCCGTCCGTGGCCGCCGTCGAGGGCATCGCGGACCTCGTGGAGGGTGGAGCGGGGAGCAACGGGAGAGGAGGCCGAGGATGACGATTCAAGCGCCCACGGGCGTACAGGCGCCCCCGGATCGGGTTCAGGCACCGGAGCAGGAGCCGCGGCGGGTGCCGGAGGGACCGGTAAAGGTAGTCCACGCCTTCTGGATGGCGGGTATGAGCTGCGACGGTTGCACCATCTCCGCCACCGGGGCGACCAACCCGAAGGTGGAGGACCTTATAGCCGGGGTCATCCCCGGGCTCCCGAAGGTCGTCCTGCACCATCCAGTGCTCGCCGAGGAGGTGGGAGAGGACTTCATCCACCCCTTCAAGCTAGCCCAAGAGGGGAAGCTCGACGCCCCCTACGTCTGCATCTACGAGGGCTCCATCGCCGACGAGCGGATCGCCGCCGAGAACGGAGGCTACTTCTCGGCGATGGGCATGCAGGCTATCGAGGGCGGCGAAGAGGAGCCGCTCGGCGGCGGGACACCCCTCTCGACCGCCGCCCGGCTCGACGCGATGGCACCGGGGGCGGCGGCGGTGATAGCCATCGGGACCTGCGCGACGTGGGGCGGCATACCGGCCGCCGCCGGGAACCCTACGGGTGCGATGAGCATCATGGACTTCCTCGGCAAGGACTACCGGAGCGCCTTGGGGCTGCCGGTCATAAACATCCCCGGCTGTGCTCCCATAGGAGACAACTTCACCGAGACGGTGGCCGCCATCCTAATGTTCCTGCAGGGCATCGGGCCGCTGCCGGAGTTCGACGAGCTCGGGCGTCCGGCCTGGCTCTTCTCCGAGACGGTCCACCGCGGCTGCACGCGGGCCGGTTACTACGAGGAGGGCATCTTCGCCGAGAACTTTGGGGACAAGGAGTGCCTGGTCGAGGTCGGCTGCTGGGGCCCGGTCGTAAACTGCAACATCGTCTCGCGCGGAGCTCAGTCCCACATGGGCGGCTGCATGGCCGCCGGGGGACCGTGCATCGGGTGTACCATGCCGGGCTTCCCGGACAAGTTCGCCCCGTTCTACGAAGCCCCTCCGGGCTCCGCGGTCTCCAGCAACGCCTCCCGGACGCTGGGCTTCGGCATCCGGCGTCTGAGGGCCTTGAGCAACCACGATCGGAACCGGGAGACCCGCTGGGACCAGGTCTACGGCGGCGAGGTGCCTACAGGGTGGGGGGAGATCGAGAAGCCGGGCCTCCTGGACAAGACGATGCACTTCTTCTACGAGAAGCTGCAGTTCTCCGGGAACAAGAGGAAGCCGGGCCGGGAGGACTCGCGCAAGTACTTCATGGACATGCCGCCGCGCACGGAGGGTATGCAGGCCCCTCACGACGCCAGCGAGCCGGAGGAGAGGGGGTAGGCCGTGACGGACTCGGAGCTGTTCGTGGTCTGGGGCTGGAGCCTGGTGGTGGCGGCGGTCGTGGTGGTGCTCGCCGCGGTCCTGCTCATAGCCATCCTGCTCGTCGCCCGACGCATCCTGAGCCACGCCCGGCAGGCGCTCGCGGCGGCGGAGGCCATAGCCGAGGACACGAACGTTATCTGGAAGCTGGACGATACCAACCGGGTCGCGGGGGAGGTCCTGGAGGCGGCGGAGAGCATCGAGGAGCGCGGGGGACGGGTCGCCGGGACCTTGCAGAGCGACCGGGCGGCGAGCGGGGGAGGTACGGCATGACGCTTGCGCAGGTAAGCTTCGAAGCGGGCTACACGGTCTGGTGGGTCTCGCTCGGGATCGGGGTCGTAGTGATCGTGGTGGTGGCGGTGTTGCTCACCCTGATCGTGCGCACCGCCCGGCAGATAGACGGGGCGGTGTCGGACATCTGGACCGCCGGGCAGCGGATAGCGAACAACACCATCCACATCCCGCTGCTGCACCGGACGAACCAGGTGGTGGACGAGGTCCTGGAGCGGGCCGGCGGGATAGACGGCGCGGCCGCCGCCATCGAGGCGCACGCCCTGGACTGCCCCGGGTGACCGCACTGCGTCCTCGGTCGAGGACAGGGGGTATGAGGTGGTAATTCTCTTGACGATACTTTCGGTGGCCGCCGTCCTGTTGCTCTTCGGGGCGCTGGTCTTCTACCTGATCCAGATCATCCAGGCTCTGGAGAGCATCGGCGGGGCGCCTTCCGGCTACAGCAGCGAGTCGAGCTACCTCTCCAAGATAGCCTTCGGCGTCCGGGCCATCGAGCAGCAGACGGGACACCTGGGACCGGAGGTCACCCGCCTGAACGAGAGCCTCGGCAGCGCGGCGGGAGGGCTCCAGAGCATAGACGACCATCTGGGACGGACGATCGAGGCCGCCGGGCGGCAGGAAGGGGGTTGAGGTGGAGATACCCGTGGCCGTGTACGTGATCTGGTGGATCACCCTCATCGCCGCCGTGGTGGTCATCCTGCCCCTGGCCGTCTACCTGCTGCACCGCGCCCTGCGGGCCGCGCGCCAGATAGAGCGGTACGCGGAACGGGCGCTCCAGGCGGGCGTCGGCATAGCCGGCAACACGGAGAACATCTCGGCTCTGGAAGGCACCATCTCGACCGCGACGGGCATCCTACAGACCACGCGCTCCATAGAGGAGCGGACCGGCGCCATAGAGGGGGTCTTCGAGACCCGTACGGGGAGGAGGCCGGAGTGAGCATCCTGACGTTGTTGACGCTGGTGGCGGTGGCGCTGGTCGTGCTGGTGCTGGTCGTCTACCTGGTGGGAATAGCCTACTACCTGTGGCGGGCGGACCAGCACCTGGTAAAGCTCGTCGGGGGACTACAGGCCGTGCAGGGACACGCGGTGCCGCTGCCGGACCATCTCGGGACGATAAACGCCGCGCTGGGGGCGCTCCGGGACGACCTGCGGGGGGCCGACCGGCACCTCGAAGGTGTCGAACGGGTAATGGAACAGGAATAGGAGGGGTCTGAGAGATGTGCTTCAAGAACCTGCCGGTAGAGTTCGACGCCGAGGGCCGTCCATACCTGAGGGATGACGTCCGGGACCCCTACGGGACGGAGACGAGCCCGGACCTCAACGGTGGCTCGGTCGCCACGTTGAGCCGGGACCAGATCGAGGACCTCCTCGCCCGCAACGGGCACATCCAGCAGAAGAACTTCGACCCCGTAACGCGGGTCGCCGGGGCGCTGGCGTTCCACTCGGTCGTGGACCTGGAGGAGCGGAAGGTCCTCGAGAGCCGGTCGGTGGCTACGCTCTTCCGGGGCTATGAGATCATCATGATGGGCCGCGACCCGCGCGACGCCATCTACATCACCAGCCGGGCCTGCGGGGTCTGCGGCGGGACGCACTCCGGCACGGCGGCGCTGGCGACGGAGATGGCGATAGGCGTCAAGCCGCCGCCGATGGGGATCGTGCTGCGCAACATGCTCTCCGTCCTGGAGTACCTCCTGGACCTGCCGCTGCACCTGTTCATGCTCGCCGGTCCCGACTTCTCGGAGAACGTCATCCGCAAGACCAACCCCGAGGTGTGGGAGCTTGCGGTCCGTACGGAGGCGCCGCACGCCAACGTCCACGGCTACGCCACGATGGGCGAGTTGATGACCGACATGAACGCCCTCTCCGGCTCGCTGTACCTGGAGGCTCTGGGCATGACCCGCGTGGCGAAGGAGGCCTACGCCCTGATCGGGGGCAAGTTCCCCCACCCGCAGACGATGGTCCCCGGGGGCGTGAGCGCCACGGTAAACATCTCGACGATGAACGAGGTCTACCTGCGGCTGCAGCAGTTCTTCGACTACGCCAAGAAGTGCGCGGCGATCTACGACGACATCTGCGACTTCTTCTACGAGGCGAACCCGCGCTACCGCGACGTGGGCCGCACCCAGGCGAACCTCATAGACCTCGGCGTCTGGGACGACCCGGAGGCCTACGACGCGACCTACGAGAACTGCAACGAGTGGGGCGAGAAGCGCTGGGCCACGCCGGGCGCCATAGTGGACGGCCAGCTCGTGACCACGAAGCTCCAGAACCTCAACCTCGGGATGGAGGAGTTCATCGACCACTCCTTCTACGAGGAGTGGGAAGGCCAGACCTTCGCGACCGACCCGCTCGGGGCTCCCCTGAG
This sequence comes from Rubrobacter sp., assembly GCA_013695915.1. Lineage (GTDB taxonomy): Bacteria > Actinomycetota > Rubrobacteria > Rubrobacterales > Rubrobacteraceae > Rubrobacter_A. The sequence goes on along the minus strand of JACCZN010000266.1, from coordinate 853 downwards.
CCCGCACCACCCGTGGAACAAGGAGACCAAGCCCCGGCCCCAGGCCCCGAACTGGCGGGAGAAGTACACCTGGTCCACCTCTCCCCGGTGGGACCGGATGCCGATGGATGCGGAGTGCACGGCCCGGATGTGGACCACCGCCCTCGCGCAACTCATGCCCGAGAACCCGTACATCGAGCCGACCGGCCACAGCCTCAAGCTGCTGCTGCCCGCGGGACGGATGCCGGAGATGGAGCTGGAGTGGAAGATCCCCGACGTGTGGAACGCCTTCGAGCGCAACCGCGGCAGGGCCTACTGCGTGGCTTACACGGCGCTCGTCGGGCTGAACACCTGGCATCAGGGGATGGAGCTTATGAAGCAAGGGCGCACGGACGTCAGCGCGGAGTACAAGGTCCCGAAGGGCCAGCGGCTCGGGGTCGGGTTCTGGGGGGCCGGGCGCGGCTACGTCAGCCACCACATGATGCTCGACGATGGGGTGGTCACGAACTACCAGATCATCACGCCCTCGACCATCAACGCCTCGCCGCGCGACCCGTGGGGGACGCCGGGGATGTACGAGACCGCCGCCCTCAACACCCCGATCCTGGAGAACAGTCCCGAGGGCAAGTTCCAGGGCATAGACATCCAGCGCTCGATCCGCTCCTTCGACCCGTGCATGCCGTGCACCACGCACATCCACACCGACCAGGGCATCGTCACCCGCGAGGTCAACACCTGCGCCTGCGGGGCGGACGACTAGTGATCCTCGTCGCCGGCGTCGGCTACCAGCACCTGAGCGACCTCTCGTTCGGCTCGGTCCTAGTCGAGCGGATGCAAGAGATGGAGTGGCCCGAGGATGTCCAGATAGAGGACT
>JACCZN010000249.1 GCA_013695915.1 Rubrobacter sp. | reverse complement strand
GTCTTGAGAGAGGTCCAGTATGCGGGCCGTGTGGATCTGCTTGTCCGCGCCGTAGCCCTCGATACCGTGCAAGACCGTCGCCCCCGCGATCCCTTCTCTCTGCAAGAGCACGACGATGGCCCTGTAGAGGGCCTTGTTCCCGTACCTGAAGGAGTCGCCCGTATAGATGGTCAGTTGCGTGGCTTCCGTATTTTCCATCAGACACCTCTCAGGACGCGGGCGAGGAGCACCCCCAGGTACACGGCGAGGAGACCGGCGGCCAGCTGTCCGAACGCGTTCAGGAGGTAGCCGCCCAACTCTCCGGCGACGATGAGTTGCAGCGACTCGTGGCTAAAGATCGAGAACGTCGTGTATCCGCCGAGAACGCCGACGGCGAGGAACAACCGGGAGCGGTTGGAGAGGATGCCCTCCTCCACGTAGTCGAGCACCACCCCGATCAGGAAGCACCCCGAGACGTTGATGATGAACGTCCCCCACGGGAAGTCTGCGCCGAGGGAAGTCATGACCCAGAGGTCCAGCAGGTAGCGTCCGGCGGCACCTATCGCGCCTCCCATAGCTACGAAAAGCATGTTCACCAGGCTCCTCCGAAGTAGAGCATCTCAGCGTAGCCGTAGTCATCAATTGTACCAATAGGTGCTACTGCGAGGATCATACCCATCCGATGCCGCGGAAGAGCACGACCCCCAGATACACGGCGATGAGGCATATGACTAGCTGCCCGAGGGCGTTGAACAGGGCGGCTCCGAGGCTGCGGGCTATGACCAGTTGCAGGGTCTCGTAGCCGAAGGTCGAGAAGGTCGTGTACCCGCCGAGGGTCCCTATCGCGAGGAAGTACCGCGCCCCTACCGGGAGCGCGCCCCCTTCTACGAGGACGAGAACACCGCCTATCAGGAAGGACCCCGAGACGTTGACGACGAAGGTACCCCACGGGAAATCGGGGCCGAGGCGGGATGCGACCCAGGCCCCCACCAGGTAGCGAGCGGCGGACCCGACCGCCCCGCCGAGGGCGACGTACAGCAGGCTACCCAGCACGCTCAAGAGAAGAGTGGCGTCCGGTCTCTGCCCGGGTGCAACGCATCGTTACCGGGTTTCGGCAGCGTGCGGAGACCTCACGCGCTCAGAGTCCCGTTCAGGAGGAGGTAACCGGGGATCCACCCCGTGAGTATCCCTACTACGATCGTGAACACGCCGCTAAACCGCGTAAGCTGCGTCCTTCCCAGAGCCAGCAGTAACCAGTAGACGAACCACAGGACGGCCCAGGCCGACCAGTTCAGACCCAGCCATACTACGGCATCGGGACCCGTCAGGGTAGAGAGCGCGATCGGGACGGCGGTTATCGAGACGAAGAGACAGAACCAGCCGAGACCCCGGTTGTCGACCTCGATGAACCGGTTTATGCCGACCCATATGTAGGTAAACGAGAACAACAAGAACTGCGCCGCCGCGAACAGGTCGATCCTGTCAGAGTCGGGTCTGAAAGCGGTGAAGAGCGCTATGAGCAATACCAGGCCACCGGTGAAGAAGTTGATGACCCATATCTCTTTGTCCTGTATATAACCGAGAAGCCATATGCCGTTTAGTACTAGAACCGCCCCTACGTAGAGCAACCCGAGACCGAGCATTGACTACCGCCTTTCTGCCTGCAAACTCGAAGTGTAGGCTCATCGCCTCACGCTCTGGCTGCTACGCGTGATGGTGTGAGGCTTGCACGAGCCCCACACCACCAGAGCCTCACAGGCCTTCGAGTACGCTTCGCATGAACTAGTTGGCCGAAGCGGCCTCTCCCAGCTCTCTCGTGACGAGGTCCGCGCTCGACGGGTAGATGTCGAAGTCGAAGATCTCGGTCGGTATGTAGAGCGAGGCGCAGGCGTTCGGGATGTCCACGACGGCGCTGAGCCGGGCTTCTATCGGAGCGGCGCTCAAGAGCAGGTAGGCCTGCTCGCCGGAGTAGCCGAACTTCTTCAGGTACTCGATGGCGTTCATGCAGGCGCGCCGGTAGGCGACGGTGGCGTCCATGTAGTGCTGGTGGCCGTCCTCGACGGAGATGCCCGTGAAGGCCAGCATCTCGGAGTACCGGGGCTCCACGGGGCCGGGCTTGAAGAGCGGGGTGGTCATCCCGTACTTGGAGACCCCGCCCTTTATGAGGTCGGCGCCGAACTCGATCCAACCTCCCATCTCGATGGCCCCGCAGAAGGAGATCTCGCCGTCCCCCTGCGAGAAGTGGAGGTCCCCGACGGAGAAGTTCGCCCCCTCGACGTACACCGGGAAGTAGATGCGCGCGCCGCGCGCGAGGTTCTTGATGTCCATGTTGCCGCCATGGTCCCGCGGGGGAACGGTACGGCACGCCTCCTGAGCAACCCGGTCCTTCTCTGAGTCACTCAACGTCCCTAGAAGGGCGTTCTGCGGCTCCGGAGGGAGCGCCAGCGGGGGTACCCGGCCGGGGTTGGTGTCTATGAGCGCCTGCTCCCGCCGGTTCCACTCGGCGAGCAGCTCGTGGGAGGGAGCGCAGCCGAAGAGCCCCGGATGGCCTATCCCCGCAAAGCGGACGCCGGGTATGTGGCGGGAGGTCGCGAAGATGCCGTGGAGGTCCCAGATGGCCTTGTGGGCGTCGGGGAAGTAGTCGGTCAGGAAGCCGCCGCCGTTCTGTTTATCGAAGATGCCGGTGTAGCCCCAGCCCGCACCGGCAAGGTCGCCCGGCGCGGTATCGGGGAGATGAGGCCCCATGTCGAGGATGTCGACGACCAGGATGTCGCCTGGCTCGGCGCCGTCTATCGCGATCGGGCCGGAGAGCACGTGGTTGAAGGAGAGCTCCATGTCGCGGATGTCGTTGGCGTCGTCGGTGTTCTTGACCTGCCCGTCGGTCCACTCCCGGCAGTCCATGCGGAAGTCC
>JACCZN010000240.1 GCA_013695915.1 Rubrobacter sp. | reverse complement strand
GCCGCCAGGAGGCCTTCCAGAACGGTGGCGGACCCCGGGGCCCGTCCAAGTAGGAGCGGATCCGCCGGGCTTTTCGGCGGCCGGGCAGGGTCTCTGTGCTGCCCCTTTCTGTGGTAGTTTGTGCGGGTATGTACCGGCCTCTCTCCGAAGAGTTGCGAGGGGGCTGAGACCCGGGTTCCGGAAGAGAGGGTGCAGGCGATGAGGTTTGGATTTTCTACCGCTGGGGAGTCTCACGGTCCCGCAGAGGTGACCCTGGTCCACGGGGTACCGGCGGGCATGGACCTCGTCTCCGAGGACGTGAACCGGGACCTCTCCCGGCGGCAGCAGGGGTACGGTCGGGGCGGGCGGCAGAAGATAGAGCGGGACGAGGTCGAGTTCCTCGGCGGCCTGCGGCACGGCAAGACCCTGGGCTCCCCGCTCTCCATGCTCATAAGGAACATGGACTACGCCAACTGGGAGATGCGGATGACCCCCGAGCCGGTGGAGCGGGGCAAGCACTCCGAGCCCGTGACGCTGCCACGGCCCGGCCACGCCGACCTCGCCGGGATGCAGAAGTACGCCTTCGACGACCTGCGGAACGTCCTGGAGCGATCGAGCGCCCGGGAGACCACGGCCCGGGTCGCCGCCGGCGGGGTAGCGAAGAAGCTGCTCTCCGAGTTCGGGATAGAGGTCAGGAGCGCCGTGTACCGCATCGGGGAGGCCGCCTGCGACAAGGAGCGGGCCGCGCTCGACGCCGCGAAGGCCGACGCCTCCGACGTCCGCTGCCCGGACCCCGAGGTGGCGGAGAGGATGAAGGCCGAGATCGACGCCGCCCGCTACGCCCGGGATGCCCTCGGGGGCGAGTTCGTGGTGGTCGCCGAGGGCTGTCCGCCGGGGCTCGGGTCCTACGTGGACTGGCGCGACAAGCTCGACGCCCGGCTCGCCGCCGCCATAATGTCCATAAACGCCATGAAGGGTGTCGAGTTCGGCCTGGGCTTCGAGGTCGCCCGGCGCCGTTCCAGCGAGGTGCAGGACGAGATCCTGCTGGAAGACGGGCGCCTGGTGCGGGCGAGCAACCGGCTCGGGGGGCTCGAAGGCGGCATGACCAACGGCGAGCCCGTAGTGGTATCGGCGGCGATGAAGCCGATCTCCACGATAGCTCAGGCCCTGCGGACCGTTGACCTCTCTACCGGCGAGCCGGCGCGGGCCTTCCGGGAGCGGGCCGACTCCTGCGCCGTCCCGGCGGCGGCGGTCATCGGGGAGTCCATGGTCGCGGTCGTGCTGGCCGAAGCGTTCCTCGAGAAGTTCGGCGGCGACAACATGACGGACATCCGGTCCGCCCACGAGGCCTACCTGCAGCGCATACAGGACACCCACCGCGCCGCGGGCAACGGCGGTTAGAGCGGCGGGGGGCGCGGACCGGTGGGCGGGGCCGGAAAGGCGGCGCGGGGATCACTCGAAGGCCCGGTGGCCCTGGTCGGGTACATGGGCTGCGGCAAGAGCACCGTGGGCCGCAGGCTCGCCAGGGACCTCGGCTGGGAGTTCGTGGACCTCGACCGCGAGGTCTCCGAACACGCCGGACGCCCGATACCCGGCATCTTCGAGGAGTTCGGTGAGCCTCACTTCCGCGAGCTCGAGCACGCGGCGCTCCGCGACGCCCTCGCCGGAGGGCCGTACGTCGTGGTCTCCTGCGGCGGCGGGGTGGTCCTCGACCCCCGCAACCGGGACCTCTTGCGGGAGGTGTCCACGGTCTTTCTGTGCGAGGACCTGGGGGTACTCTACCGCCGGACCCGGGGCGCCGGACGGCCCCTGCGCTCCGCGAGCCGGGAGGAGTTCGAGGGCCGCTACGTCAAGCGCCTCCCCTACTACAAGGAGGTCGCTGGGCTCCAGCTCTACGCCAACGGACGCCCCTCCAAACGCCTGGCGCGGGAGGTAGCCCGGTGGCTGAACGGGTAACCGTACAGGTCTCGGAGCCCTACGACGTGCTCCTCGGTGCGGGCCTGGACCTCGGGGAGACGGTCTCCGGGCGGGTGCCGCCGGGGGAGGGGGCTATCCTCACGGACTCCACAGTAGGCCCCCTGTACGCGGGGGAGGTGAGACGCTCCCTGGAGGCTGCGGGCTGGCGCGTAGCCGACCCGATAGAGGTCCCCGCGGGGGAGAGCTCCAAGAGCCTCGGCGTCTACGCGGGCGTCGTGAGCGAGCTCTCCCGGTCCGGGTTGCCGCGGGACGGTACGCTCTTCGCGCTCGGCGGCGGGGTCGTGGGCGACCTCGGCGGCTTCGTCGCCGCGACCTACCTGCGCGGCGTCGGCTTCGTCGGGCTGCCGAGCTCGCTGCTCGCGATGGTGGATAGCTCCGTCGGCGGTAAGGTCGGCGTGGACCTGCCGGAGGGGAAGAACCTCGTGGGCAGCTTCCTGAGGCCCCGCCTCGTGGCCGCAGACACCCGCTGGCTCGGCTCCCTCCCGGGCTCGGAGGTCTCCGCCGGTCTCGCGGAGGTGGTCAAGATGGGCCTCCTCGCCGATGGCGGGTTCTTGCGGGAGCTTGGCCGGGTGGTGGAGGCCCGGAGCGGTGAGGAGGCGGCCCTGCAGAGCCTCGTCTCTCGTTCCGTGCGGTTCAAGGCCGGGGTCGTGGCCGGGGACGAGTACGAGGGCGGCCGGCGGGCCATCCTGAACTACGGGCACACCGTGGGGCATGGTCTGGAGGCCGCGGCGGGCTACCTTCTCTCCCACGGAGAGGCCGTCGCCGCCGGTATGGTAGCGGCGGCCCGGGTCTCCTCCGAGGTCTTCGGTACGGACCTCTCCGAGACCCACGAGGAGTTGCTCGTGGCCGCCGGACTACCCCGCAAGGTCCCCGCCGTGGAGGTCGGAAAGGTGTTCGCCGCGATGCGCCGGGACAAGAAGCGCCGCTCCGGCGATGCGCCCGGAGACTACCGCTTCGTGCTCCTCGAGGACCTGGGGGAGCCCGTGTGGGGCGTGCGGGTCGCGGAGGATCAGGCCGCGCGCGCCGTGGAGGGCGTCCTTGAGCGGTAAGGTCCTCGTCCTCAACGGGGTCAACCTCGGCGCTCTCGGGACCCGGCGTCCGGAGGTCTACGGCCCGCAGACCCTGGGGGACATAGAGGAGTACCTGCGCGGCGAGTTCCCCGGCGTGGACCTCGAGTTCCGCCAGACGGACTACGAGGGGGAGATGGTAGCCTGGATCCAGGCTTCAGCGAACGCCGCGGTGTCCGGAGAGGAGCGGGTGGCCCTGGTGCTGAACCCCGGCGCCTGGACCCACTACTCCTACGCCCTCCACGACGCCCTGGAAGCCGCCAAGGTGCCGAAGGCCGAGGTACACCTCACGAACATCCACGCCCGCGAGTCCTGGCGGCGGCACTCCGTGGTCTCGCCGGCGGTTGACGCGGTAATAGCGGGCATGGGCGCGGAAGGCTACCGGGCCGCGGTCTCCTACGCGCTCTCCCGCCTCGGGGACCGGTGAGCGGGGAGGCCGCGGAGGGCGGGTGCCTGTGCGGCGGCTTCCGCTTCCGGGCGTCCGGGGCGCCGCTCTACCGGGCATACTGCCACTGCCGGGACTGCCGGAAGGCCACCGGGGCGCCGGTCTCCGTGCTCGTGGGCTACGCCGCCGGGCAGGTAGCCTTCACCGGGGGTGCCCCCGAGCCGTACGACTCATCCCCCGGCGTCCGCCGGTCGTTCTGCGGGGGCTGCGGGACCTCCGTCTCCTACGAGGACCGGCGTCTGCCGGGAGAGGTCTACCTCCACGTGGGCCTCTTCGACGACCCCGAGCCCCTGGTCCCGGAGACCCACAGTTGGGCCTCGCAGAGGCTCGGCTGGCTCTCCGTAGGAGACGACCTGCCGCTGCACGCCCGGAGCAGCAGGCCCCGGTAGGGGATCACAGTCCCCGCCGGGCGAGCCTCTTCCGGGAGCCTCTTCCGGGAGGCTCTCCGGAGATGACCGTGGGATGATGTGTGCGATAATATCGCCGCGTGGCCGCCGGGCCGGGGAGCCGGGCGGGGCCGCACCGGGCAGTGCCGGGGAGCACCGCGACATGGCCCATGCCCCGTGTCTGAGCGTACTAGAGGAGCTTTTCGACGTATGATATCTACCAACCAGTTCAAGAACGGCACCGCAATCCGGACCGACGGCAAGCGGTTTACAATACTCTACTTCCAGCACGTAAAGCCCGGAAAAGGCGGGGCCTTCGTGCGTACCCGGCTACGGAACCTGGACACCGGGGCGGTCGTGGAGAAGACCTTCCGGGCCGGGGAGAAGGTCGAGAACGTAACGACCGTGTCCCGGCCCATGACCTACCTCTACCGGGACGGGGACCTCTTCTACTTCATGGACTCCGAGACCTACGAGCAGGTCGCCATCCCGGAGGAGGTCGTTGGCGGCTCCGCGGGGTACATACCCGCCAACGGCATGGCGAGCGTGCTCTCCGCCGACGGCGAGGTCATAAGCGTCGAGCCGCCGCCGCACGTGGAGCTCGAGGTCACGCAGACCGACCCCGGCCTCAAGGGCGATACGGCGACCGGCGGCAGCAAGCCCGCCACCCTGGAGACCGGGCTCGTGGTGCAGGTGCCGCTCTTTGTCGAGGAGGGGACCCGCGTGCGGGTGGACACCCGCAACAACGAGTATCTGACGCGAGTTTGATCGCTTCCGAAGGGATGATTTGAGCCGGAGACGGGCGAGAAAGCAGGCTTTCCTTACGCTGTACCAGAGCGACGTCACCGGCGCCCCGGTGGAGTCCACCATGGGACGCTGGCTCTCCTACAAGGGAGACCTCGAGGACTACGCGCAGGCCCTCGCCCGGGGCGTCGAGCGGGAGCGGGAGGACCTCGACGCCCAGCTCTCCGAGGTCTCCATCGGCTGGCCGGTCGGCCGGATGAGCGTCGTGGACCGCACCATCCTGCGTCTCGCGCTCTACGAGATGCTCTACGTCGAGGACGTGCCGCCGGACGTGGCGGTAAACGAGGCCGCCGAGCTTGCCAAGGGTTTCTCCGGAGAGGAGTCGCCTTCCTTTGTGAGCGGCGTGCTGCGGGGCGCCGGCAAAGAGCTGATAGGGCATGGCTAGAGAGACCGGCGGAGGGTACTCGGAGAGCGGCGGCAACAGGAGCCTCCCCCGCTGGGAGGACCACCGGGCGATGTTCGAGGAGTACCTCGAAGGGCTGACCTTCTCCGAGGAGCCGCAGTTCTCCGGCCTCGTGGAGTCCATGCGCTACTCCATGCTCGCCGGTGGCAAGCGCGTGAGGCCGACGCTCTGCATGGAGGTCGCCCGGGTCTTCGGCGCGGGCCCGGGTCACGTGCTCCCCGCGGCGGCGGCCGTCGAGCTCATACATACCTACTCCCTGATCCACGACGACCTGCCGGCGATGGACGACGACGACTACCGGCGGGGACGCCTCACCACTCACAGGAAGTACGGTGAGGCCCTGGCGATACTCTCGGGGGACGCCTTCTTCGGCGAGGCCATGCTCCTCCTCACGGACCGCCAGGAGGGGAGCTGCGAACAACTCCTCGAGGCCGTGCACGAGCTCGCGGGGGCCACGGGGGTAAACGGCATGGTAGGGGGGCAGGTAGTGGACGTCCGCAATACTGGGGCTGGATCCGGCATAGACCCCGAGACGCTGGCCCTGATCCACACGTTCAAGACCGGCTCTCTTATACGGGCGGCCGCCCGTATCGGCGCGGTGCTAGCCGGAGCCGCCGAAGGGGACAAGGAGGCCGTCTCGGAGTACGCGGGGGAGCTCGGGCTCTGCTTCCAGATAGTGGACGACCTGCTGAACGCGACCTCGACCCCGGAGGAGCTCGGCAAGAGCGCCGGGAGCGACGCCGCCAGGGAGAAGGCGACGTTTGTCGGCGTCTACGGCCTCGACGGGGCCAGCCGGGAGGCCAATGCTTCCCTGGAACGGTCCCTCTACGCTCTCTCCCGGCTCTCCCCGGAGGAGCGTGAGCTCTCGGGCCTCCGGGAGATGGCGTTCTTTGTCCGCAACCGGGCGAGATAGCGCCTCACCGTGTACCCGTGCGATGACATTCGGCCATGGGAGGTGGGCTCGTCGTGGCAAGGGTAGGGCCGGGCGCCGGTGGACGCCTGGATAGCCAGCTCGTGGAGCGGGGCCTGGTGGAGAGCCGCAGCCGGGCGCAGGCGCTCGTGCTGGCGGGCTACGTCGAGGTCGGGGGCCGGGTGGCGACCAAGGCCGGGCTCCGGGTCTCGCCGGAGGAGGAGGTCTCGGTCCGGGGAGGGAGCCCGTTCGTCTCCCGGTCGGGCGAGAAGCTCGCCGCCGCCCTCGACCACTTCGGCGTGGGGGCCTCCGGCAGGTACGCCGTGGACGTCGGGGCCTCGACGGGCGGCTTCACCGACGCGCTGCTCCAGAGGGGAGCGTCCGGGGTCTTGGCGGTCGACGTGGGGTACGGTCAGCTCGACTGGCGGCTCCGCAACGACCCGCGGGTCACGGTGCTGGAGCGCACGAATGTCCGTCACCTCTCCGGCGGCGACCTGCCGTTCGGCCCGGACCTCCTGGTGGCGGACCTCTCGTTTATCTCGCTCGGGCTGGCGCTTCGGGAGCTCCTGTCCTCTACGCCGGAGCTCCGGGAGGCGGTGGTGCTGGTCAAGCCCCAGTTCGAGGCCGGGCCGGGACAGGTCGGCCGCGGCGGGGTGGTCCGGGACCCGGAGGTACACCGGGCGGTGATCCTGCAGTCCGCGGAGTCCTTCTCGGAGCTCGGCTTCGGGGCCGTGGACGTGATGCGCTCTCCGGTCGCCGGGCGGCGCTCGGGGAACCGGGAGTACCCGCTGCACCTCCTCCGCGGGACGGAACCGGAGCTTCCGGAGGAGCGGGTCCTGGAGGTGGTCGAGGGATGAAGGACGAGCGCTTCGAGATGCGGCGGGCCGGCATCGTGACCAACCCGGAGGTCGGCGAGGTTTACACCCGGAGGCTCGCCGCGGCCCTCGGCAAGAGGGGTGTAGAGGTCGTGGAGACGGAGGAGTCGGCCCGGGAGGCGTCGGCCAACGGGAGCCTCGACCTTGTCTTCGTGCTCGGCGGCGACGGTACCATGTTGCGGGCGTCGAAGATGTACCCCGGAAGGGTCATCCTCGGGGTGAACCTCGGCACCGTCGGGTTCATGTCCGGGATGCGCCCGGAGGAGTTGGAGCTCGGGGTCGAGAAGGTGCTCGACGGCGGGCTCCACGTTCAGGAGTACCGGATGCTCGACGTGCAGGTCGCCGGGGGGGAGCCGCAGCGGGCCGTGAACGACGCCGTGCTCGTAAAGCGGCGGCCGCACCAGATCACCTCGGTCGAGGTGACGGTCGGTGACGAGAAGCTGGTCTCCTACCAGTGCGACGGGCTCGTCGCCGCTACCCCTCTGGGCTCGACGGCTTACGCCCTCTCCGCCGGTGGCCCGATAATCTCCGGGGATGTGGGCTGCTACGTGCTCGTGCCCATAGCCCCGCACTCGCTGGTCAGCCGGCCCATGGTCCTCGGCGAGCACCAGGCCGCCGAGCTCCGGCTCACAGACCGCGGGGCGCTGCTCTCCCTCGACGGCGAGGAGCCCCAGGAGGTCCCCGCCGGCGGCCGGATAACCGTCGGGCTCTCCGAAGAGAAGGTCAGGATAGGACGGACCGACGAGTGGAGCTGGTGGCGGGCGGTCCGGAGGACCTTCCTGTAGTGCTGACCGAGATCTCCGTCGAGAACGTAGCCCTTATAGAGAAGGCGACGCTCGAGCTCTCTCCGGGGCTGAACGCCATCACCGGGGAGACGGGCGCTGGAAAGACCCTGCTCGCTACCGCCCTCCAGATGCTCCTCGGCGGCCGCGCCCGCTCCGAGGCGGTCCGCCTGGGCTCCGGCCGCGCGACGGTGGAGGGTACCTTCGTCCTGCCCCGGGAGCTCCGGCCCGCCATCCTGGAGGCCCTGGGCGACCTCGCGGGAGAGGTCGAAGAGGAGGACCTCGAGGACGGTCTACTCCTGCGCCGCACGCTGACGGAGGAGGGGCGCTCGAGGTGCTACGTCGGCGGTGTCGCCGTGCCGGTAAAGGTGCTCGCGGCCCTGGGCGAGCGGCTGGTCTCCTACCACGGCCAGCGGGAGCAGGCGAAGCTCACCGACCCCTCCGAGCAGCTCGGCATCCTCGACGACTTCCTCGATGAGACAGCGAGCCGGGCCCGGGAGGAGCACGCCGAGCTCTGGCGCCGGGTCGAGGCCGACCGGCGGGAGCTGCGGGAGATCAGCACCTCCACCGAGTCCCGCGCCCGGGAGGCGGAGTTCCTGCGCTACCAGGTCCGGGAGCTCGAGGAGGCGGGCTACAGCGCCGGGGAGGTCGCGGAGCTCACCCGCGACCGCGACCGGCTGCGCAACGTGACGGACCTCCTCCAGTCCGCGAGCGCGGCCACGGCTGCGCTCTCCGGAGAAGGCTCCGGGGCCGTGGAAGCCGTGGGGCAGGCGGAGTCCGAGCTGGAGCGGGCCAGCGGCTACGACAGGAACCTCTCCGCGCTGCTGGAGAGGCTCTCCGGCCTCTCCGCGGAGCTCCAGGACGTGGTCTACGAGCTGCAGGCGTACGTGGACGAGCTGGAGGCGGACCCTGACCGGCTGGAGGAGGTCGAGGACCGGCTGGCCGCGCTCCGGGAGCTGGAGCGGAAGTACGGGGAAGACGTGGAGGGCTACCTCCTGGAGGCCCGTGAGCGGCTCTCCAGGCTCGAGAACTCCGAGCAGGAGACGGCCGGGCTCGAGGGCCGCGTCCGGGCGGGCGAGGAGGGGCTGGCCCGGCTCGCGGGGGAGCTCACGGCCGGCAGGGCCCGCGCTGCGGAGGCGCTCTCCGGCCGGGTGGGGGAGAACCTCGGCGGGCTGAACCTGGACAAGACGGAGTTCCGGACCGAGCTCGTCCGGGCGCAGCCGGGTCCTCTGGGGGCTGAGGGGGTGGAGTTCCTTATACGCCCGAACCCCGGGGAGCCGGAGCTACCCGTTCGGCGCTACGCCTCGGGGGGCGAGCTCTCCCGGGTCATGCTCGCCATCCGGCTGGCCCAGGAGCGCATAGAGCCGGGCGCGACCTACATCTTCGACGAGGTAGACGCTGGCATCGGGGGTGAGACCGCGACGGCTGTGGGCGCCAGGCTCCGCGAGCTCGGGGTTCGTAACCAGGTCCTCACCATCACCCACCTGCCGCAGATAGCCTCCGAGGCCGGCGCGCACGTGGTGGTAACCAAGGAGGAGGACGCCGGCCGCACCCTCACGCGCATCGTCCGGGTGGAGGGCGAGGAGCGGCGGCGGGAGCTGGCCCGGATGCTCTCCGGGAGGGTGGACGACGCGTCTCTGGCCCACGCCTCGGAGCTCCTGGTGGGCGAGAGATGAGGCACCCGGGAAAGTGGGCGGCGGAGACGGCCGACGGCGGGTCCCGGTTCACCGGACGGGCCGTGCTCGGGAGCAAGACCAAGGACATAGTCCCCCGGCTCGGGCCGGGGTCCATCCCGGTAATAGACCACGAGAACCTGGACCGGGTCACGGCCGAGACGCTGGTGGAGAGCGGGGTCGGGGCGGTGGTCAACGCCGCGGGCTCCTCCACCGGCCTCTATCCGAACCTCGGGCCGTTTATCCTGGCGCGCGCGGGGGTCTACCTGCTGGACGGCGTGGGCGGGGAGGTCTTCCATCTCCTCTCCGACGGCGAGGAGATAGACCTCCGCGACGACGGGGTCTTCCGCGACGGGGAGCTCGTGGCCACGGGCGAGCACCTGGACCTGCGCAAGGCCGAGCGCTGCCTCAGAGAGAGCCGGGCCGGCGTGGGCCTCGCGCTCGAGGACTTCGCCCAGAACACGGTGGAGTTCATGCGCCGCGAGCAGGACATCCTCTTCTCCTCGCTCGAGGTACCGGGGCCTCTGGCCCGCGAGATCCGGGGCCGCCACGTGCTCGTCGTGGTGCGGGGCTACGACTACCGCCAGGACCTCGCCGCCCTCGGGCCCTACCTCCGGGGGCAGAGGCCGTTCATTATCGGGGTCGACGGCGGGGCGGACGCCGTACTCGATTCCGGATGGAAGCCCCACCTGGTCTTCGGCGACATGGACTCCGTCTCCCCGGAGGCCCTCCGCTCTGCGGACTACGTCCTGGTCCACGGTTACCCCGGCGGCCCGGCCGCCGGGGAGAGCCCCGGTACCGGGAACGGTGCCCTGAGCGGTGCAGCGGAGGGCTGTGCCGGAGAGACGGAGAGGGCCGCGCCGGGTATGGAGCGGGTGGAGGGGGCGGGGATCGAGGCCGCCGGGGTGCTCTCCGCGCCGGGGCTCTCCGAGGACATGGCTATCCTGATCGCCGAGCAGAGCGGGGCCGAGCTGATAGTCGCGGTAGGTACGCACGTGGGGCTCGTGGAGTTCCTGGACAAGAAGCGCAAGGGTGCCTCCTCGACGTTCCTTACCCGGCTCAAGGCCGGTCCTCTGCTCGTGGACGCCAAGGGCGTCAGCAAGCTCTACCCCCGGCGGGCCTCCGCGGGCCAGCTCGCGGCCATCGTGATCGCCGGGCTAGTCGCGGTCTCTGCGGTCGTGGTCTCCTCCGAGCAGGTAGCGGAGATCTTCCAGCTCCTGGCGCTCAAGCTGCGCCTGATGCTCGGCATCTGATAGGGTCCCAATAATGCCGGACCTCCGCTACCATGTGATCTCCCTTATCTCGGTCTTTCTCGCCCTGGCCATCGGCATCCTGCTCGGCGTCGCCATGGCCGACGAGGGCGTGGGCGACGCGATGACGGAGAATATCCGCAGCGACCTCGACCGCCAGCAGGCCGAGATCTCCGAGCTCCGCGAAGAGCTGGCTACAGAGCAGGACCTCCTCTCCGGCATGTCGCAGACCGTGACCTCCGACAGCCTTCCGGAGGTCACGGTCGCCCTGGTCGCCGGGCCCTGGGCGGACGAGGAGACTTTCCAGAGCGTGGAGCAGTCGCTCTCGAGCGCGGGCGTGGAGTTCTCCTCCGTGACCCGTCTGGAGTCGCCCGTGCCGGAAGAGCCCGGCGCTTCTCCGGAAGAACCCCCGGAGGACTACGCCGCCACCGCGGTCGAGATACTGGGATACACCGCTCCCGCGGACCAATCCACAGTCGCCGAAGGCTCCTTCGAAGGCTCCTTCGGAGGCCCCGCGGACGCCCCCGAGGTCGTGGTCTTCCTCGGCGGCGGGGAGCCGACGGAGGAGGTCTCGGATGAGGCGCTTGATGCCCTCGCCGAAGCGCAGACCGAGATGTTCGGGGTCTGGACGGAGGCGGATGTCCGGGTCGTGGCCGCGGAGTCCTCGACTACGGAGCGTACCGAGATACCGCTCTTCCAGGAGGCCGGTGTCTCCTCGGCTGACAACGCAGACCAGTCGGCCGGTCGGGCGGCCATCGTGGTGCTCGCGGCCGGCGGGGCCGAGGGCTCGTACGGCGTGAAGGCTACCGCTTCGGAGCCGTTCCCCCCGCTGCCGGAAGAGCCTCCCGACGGCCCGTAGCCCCCATCCGGTCCGGAGGCTATAAACTCCCCGCATGGCTCCTGGCTTTACCGCCGTCGTACCGGCCCGGGACGAGGAGGACCGCCTCCCGGAGACCCTCGACGCCCTGCTGACCCTGCCGCACCTCCGGGCCCTCGTGGTCGTGGACGACGGCAGCCGGGACTCGACGCCCGACATCGTGCGGCGCCGGGGGATCCAACTCATCTCCGCCGCCCCTCCCGGAGAGCCCGCGGGCAAGGGCTACGCCCTCCTCCTCGGCATCTCCCGCGCCCGGACCACCGGCCCCGAGGCGGTGCTGCTGGCCGACGCCGACCTCGGCCCCACGGCGGGCCGGCTCTGGCCCCTGCTGGAGGCCCTCGGCCCGAAGCAGCCCGCCGCCATCGCCTCTTTCCCCCGCCCGGAACGGGGCGCCGGGGGCGGGCTCGGCCTGGTAAAGAGCTTCGCCCGCCGGTCCATAGCCCGGCGCAACGCCCTCGGCTACGCCCCCGAGGAGCCCCTCTCCGGCCAGCGCGCGCTCCTCCTCTCCGCCCTCGACGCCCTGCCCGGCATAGCCCCCGGCTTCGGGGCCGAGGTCGGCATGACCCTGGACCTCCTCTCCGCGGACCTCCTGCCCGCCGAGGTGCCCCTCGACCTCGACCACCGCAGGACCGGCCGCGACCCGGCAGGCTTTCTCCACCGCGCCCGCCAGGGCCTCGATGTCCTGCGCGCCGTAAACGGAGCCCGCCTCCCCTGGCCCCACGACCACACTTAGCGTGCCCGCCACTCTCCAGGCTCTCACCTTCGGCACCGGGCTCGCCCTGATCTCCCTGTCCCTGCTCCGCCGGCGGCTCCCGAGACGACCCAACGCCCGCGGCCACACCATCCCAACCGCCTCCGGCACAGTTTTTGTACCCATAATACTCACAACGGTCGTTCTGGTCGCTGCGGGCTGGCTCCCGGCAGGGCCGGTCGGGCTCGGTTACCTGGCGTATGCGCTGGCGGCGGCGGCGGTGGGTCTCGCGGACGACGTGTGGGGCGGCGCGGGGGACCGGGGTGTGAAGGGGCACCTCCTGGCTCTCCTGCGGGGGCGGGTCACGACGGGGGCTTTGAAGGTGCTGGTGCTCGGGGGTGGGGCGGTCCTGCTCGGGGTTGGTATGTTCGGGTTCGGGGTGTGGGGTGTTCTCGCGGCGGTGTTGCTCGCCGGGAGCACGAACCTGGCGAACCTCTTCGACGTACGCCCGGGGAGGGCTTTGAAGTTCGTCGGGGTGCCGGTAGTAGCGTTGCTCTTCCTGGTGCCGGGGGCGGCGGCGCTCCTGGTGTTGCCGCTCGTCGGTGGGGCTGTGGGGCTATTTTATTTTGACCTCCGGGGGCGTATCATGCTCGGGGACACCGGGGCTGCGGTCTACGGAAGCGTTCTCGGGTATCTCGTTCTGGCGGCGGGGCCGGGTCCCGAGTGGGTCGTTGCGCTGGCGGCGGTTCTGGGCCTCACGGCGCTCGCGGAGGTATCGTCCATATCCCGGTTGATAGAGAAGGTAGGCGTATTGCGGAGGTTTGATCTGTTGGGTCGTGGTAGCGTTGAGTGAGCCGGTGTCGGGGACCAAGTACATCTTCGTTACGGGCGGGGTCGTCTCTTCTATCGGCAAGGGGACGAGTGCTGCGGCGCTCGGGATGTTGCTCAAGAACCGGGGATACCGGGTGGTACTCCAGAAGTTCGACCCGTACATAAACGTGGACCCCGGGACCATGAACCCCTACCAGCACGGGGAGGTCTACGTCACCGAGGACGGGGCAGAGACGGACCTCGACCTCGGCCACTACGAGCGGTTCCTCGACGAGAACCTCGGGCGGCTCTCCAACGTCACCACCGGCAGCGTGTACTCGGAGGTCATAGGCAGGGAGCGGCGGGGAGACTACCTCGGGGCCACCGTGCAGGTCATCCCGCACATCACAAACGAGATCAAGACCCGCATCGGACGTCTCGGGCAGGACAAGGACATCGTGATAACCGAGATAGGCGGTACCGTGGGCGACATAGAGAGCCTGCCATTCCTGGAGGCCATCCGGCAGTTCCGCAACGACGTGGGCCGCCACAACGTCCTCTACGTCCACGTCTCCTACGTGCCCTACATAGAGGCTGCCGGGGAGCTGAAGTCCAAGCCCACCCAGCACTCGACCCAGAGCCTCCGGGGTATCGGCATCTCCCCGGACGTACTTATCTGCCGGGCCGACCACCCCGTCGGGGAGGACGTCCGGAGGAAGATAGCCCTCTTCGGCGATACCGAGCTCGAATCCGTGATACCGGCGGAGACCTCCCCGACGCTCTACGAGATACCCCTGAGGCTCCATGACTCCCGCCTCGACGAGCTGGTCCTGGAGAAGCTCGGCCTGCCCGCGCCCCCCGTGGACCTCGGCGAGTGGCGGGGGCTCGTGAGCCGTCTTCGGCAGGCCGAGGAGACCGTGAAGGTCGCCATTATCGGGAAGTACATAAAGCTCCAGGACGCGTATCTCTCGGTGGTCGAGGCCCTCGGGCACGCCGGCGGCGCCCACCGGGTCTCCGTGGAGCTCGACTGGGTGGACTCCGAGGAGCTGACGGACAGGGCGGCCGCCGGGCGTCGGCTCTCCGGCGCCGACGGCATCCTGGTGCTGCCGGGCTTCGGAGACCGGGGCACCGAGGGCAAGGTAGAGGCCGCGCGCTACGCCCGCGAGTCCGGGACCCCCTATCTGGGGCTCTGCCTCGGCATGCAGATCTCGGTCATCGAGTTCGCCCGCAACGTGGCGGGCCTCGCCGGGGCCAACTCAACGGAGCTGGACCAGGATACTCCGCACCCGGTGATAGACATCATGGCGGACCAGATCGGGGTTGACCTCGGCGGCACGATGCGTCTCGGGAGCTACCCGTGCAAGGTAAAGCCCGGCACCCTGGCCTCCCGGCTCTACGAGGACGAGCTGGTGGACGAGCGCCACCGCCACCGCTACGAGGTCAACAACGAGTATCGGGAGAGGCTAGAGACCGCGGGGCTTGCTTGGAGCGGCACCTCCCCCGACGGCCGGCTGGTCGAGATCGCCGAGATACAGGACCACCCGTTCTATATCGGGAGCCAGTTCCACCCGGAGTTCAAGAGCCGGCCCCTCAAGCCCCACCCGCTCCTCCGGGGTTTCGTGGGCGCCTGCAAGGACGCCAGCAAGAGCCCCGCCGGTACCCCAGAGGACGGGGACGCCGGTGCCCCGGACCCGGAGACCGGGGAGCGAGTCGCCCGCTGAGCCCCGGGAGGGCAGCCTCCGGTCCCGCGTCCCTGACGGCCCCGACGGCGCGCACCGCCGGAGGCGGGAAGCTCTACGCCGTAACGCTCCTGCCCGGAGAACCGGCGGGCCTCCTCGCTACCTGCACCGCCGGCGTAGTCCGCCTGGAGGCTACCCTCTCCCCGGAGCCTGGCGGCGGGCTGCCCCGACGGCTGCTCGCCCCGCTGCCTGGTGTGGATACCGGGGCCGTGAGGCATACTCTGGAGGAGACGGAGGACTTCGAGACGGGGGAGCGCGGGGTCTCGTGCGAGATACGGGCTCTGCGGGAAGAGGACCTCGCGAGGGCCGTGGACGCTGCGCTCCGCGCCGTCACCGTCGCTGCTGCCCGGGCGGAGGCGGTGCTCTCGGCCCGGGTACTCCAGGGAGCCCGCCCCGCGGCCCCGCCGCCCGGTGTGATACGAGAGCTCGCGCGAGACCTCAGGGCCTCGGGGCTTCCGGCCGCGCCCGGACCTCTCTGGAGCGCCGGGGAGGATGGCGGTATACACCTGGGCTCCCGGGGCCGGGAGTGGGAGCTCGAGGCTTTCGTGGAGCGGCACCCGCTGCTGCGGACGGCGGGGTGAGCCAGCGGTTACCCTCCGTCCGCCCGGCGCTGCGCCGCGCCCGGGTACTCTCCGGTGGGACCGGCGGCCGGCTGGAGCTCGAGATCCTGGAGGGCCCGCTCTCGGGGGAGGTGGTCCCGGGCGTCGTGCACGAGGAGCTCGGGGAGCGGCCCCCGGAAGGGGCGACCGTTACTGCGAACACGGTCGGCCTCGAGATGGGCCTCGGCAGCGGCGGCTTCGCGGTAGCCGTTCCCTGCGCCTCGGGCGGCGGAGAGCTGCCGCGGAACCGGGACCACTTCGTAAAACTCCCTTACACGCCGCTCCAGCTCCCCTGCCCTCCGGCGCCACAGGCCGAGAGCCTCGCGGACGTACCCGTGGCCGTGCTGCCGCTCCACTCTCACCTCGCGCCCGCCGCCGGTGCCGCCGCGGCCCTGCGCCCGGGGATACGGACCACCTTCCTCCTGCAGGAGGGCGGCGCGCTGCCCGCGGGCCTCTCCCGAACCGTCCGGGAGCTGAGACAGAGGGGCCTTCTCTACCGGGTGGTCACGGCCGGAGGCTGTTTCGGCGGCGACCTCGAGGCGCCGAACGTGTTCTCCGGGCTCCTCGCGGCGGCCGGGGATGCGGACCTCGTGCTCTGCGGCATCGGGCCCGGCGTGGTCGGGACGGGCTCGCCCTACGGGCACGGGGGGATGTCCGCGGCGACCGCTCTGAATGCCGCCTGCGCCCTCGGGGCGGAGCCCGTCCTGGCCCCCCGGCTCTCCGCCGCCGACCCCCGGGACCGGCACCGGGGCCTTTCCCACCACTCGCGGGCCGCGCTCTCCGCCGCGCTCGGGAGCTGCCGCGTCGCCGTCCCGGAGGGAGGACGGGACCTCCTCGTGCCGCCGGACGCGCTACCGGAGCGTCACGCTCCTGTCGAGGTCCGTTTCGGGGCGGGTGGATTGGAGGAGCGGTTCGGGTTAACCTTCGAGAGCATGGGACGGGGTTACACAGAGGACCGGGTCTTCTTCGACGCGGCGGCGGCGGCGGTAGCCCTCGCGCTGGGAGCGGAGGGGCGGTCGCCGTGAGGGTAGGGGTCGTCCGGGAGCTGACGCCCGGGGAGAGCCGGGTAGCCCTCACGCCGCACGCCGTCTACGAGCTGACGCGGGTCGGTCACCGGGTGACCGTCGAGCTCGGGGCCGGTGAGGAGTCGGCCATCTCCGACGAGGAGTACTCGGCGGCCGGGGCGCGGGTCGTGTCCGAGGCCGCGACGGTCTACGGGGAGTCCGAGCTCGTCGCCAAGGTCTACGGCCCGGTCGCGGGGGAGTACGGGTACCTGAGGGAGGGGCTCATGGTCGTGGCCTTCCTCTCGCTCCCGGTAAACCCGGGGCTCACCCGGGCGCTCCTGCGCTCCCGGTGCGTGGCGTTCGCCATGGAGACCGTCCGGGACGAGCGGGGGAACCTCCCGCTCCTCACGCCCATGAGCGAGATAGCGGGGTGGCTGGTGCCCCAGATCGGGGCCCACTACCTGCAGCGGCCCTCCGGGGGGCGCGGCGTGCTCCTCGGGGGCGCGGCGGGTGTCCGGCCGGGGCGGGTGGTCGTGCTCGGCGCCGGTATCGTGGGCACCGGGGCCGCCCGGGTCGCGGGGGGGCTCGGTGCGGAGGTCGTGATCATAGACCGGGACCTCGGCCGCCTCCGGAGGTTCGAGACCGAGCAGCGGGGCGACCGGCGCATAACCACGCTCGCCGCCACGAGCCTCGGCATAAGGGACGCCGTGCTGCGGGCGGACCTCCTGATCGGGGCTATACTGGTCGTCGGATCCAAGACCCCCCACCTGGTGGACCGGGCCACGGCGCACGAGATGAAGACCGGCAGCGTGATAGTGGACGTGGACGTGGACCACGGCGGGAGCGTCGAGACCTCCCGGCCGACCACCCTCGCGGAGCCCACGTTCGTGGAGGCCGGTGTGACCCACTACTGCGTCAAGAACGTGCCCGCCGCCGTACCGGTAACGGCAACGCGGGCGCTCTCCAACGCGCTCCTGCCCTACGTGCAGGGGATAGCGGGCGCAGGGCTCGTGGACGCCCTGAACGCCGACCCGGGCCTGCGCCGCGGGGTGGCGCTCGCGGAGGGCCGGGTGGTGAACCCGTCCGTGGCCCGGGAGTACGGGATGGAGCACCATCCGCTCTCCTCGATACTCCCGCTGCACTCGGAGGTCCGGTGAGAGGCGGAGAGGGGAGGGCGCTCTCGGGGTTTACGGTAGACCTCGAGGTCTACTCCGGGCCCTACGAGTGGCTTCTGGCCCTGGTGCTGCAGGACGAAGTGGAGATCTTCGAGATACCGCTCAAGGAGCTCGTGGACCTCTACCGCAGCGCGCACCCGGCCGAGGGCTCGCCGGAGGCGCTGGAGCGCGACACGGACTTCGTGGACTCCGCCGCCTCCCTGGTGCTGCTGAAGAGCCGGACGCTGGCCCCAGCCCCCGAAGAGGACCCGGAGGACGGCGAGGAGGCCCCGCTCTCCCCGGAGGAGCTCGCCGGGCGGCTGGCGGAGTACCTCAAGATACAGCGGGCCGCCGGGCACCTCGCCGAGCGGTTCGAGGCCAACCGGGGCTACTACCCCACGGCCCACGAGCCCGTACCCCGTCCGGGACGGCTCGGCATCCGGCCCGAACGCCTCCAGGCCGCCCTGAAGCGCCTGCTCTCCCGCTACGCCGAGCCCGAGACCCGGCACCTCGGCACGATAACGGTCACCCTGCAGGAGCTGGCCGCCCTTATCCGCAGCCGGCTCTCCGTCTCCGGGCAGCCGCTCTCTTTCGAGGAGCTGACAGGGGAGATGGACCGCCTGCGGGCGGCGGTGACCTTCGCCGCCGCCCTCTCGCTCGCCTCCGAGGGCCACGTCCGGCTCTGCCAGGAGGAGCCCCTCGGCCCGCTCACGCTGGAGCCGGTGCGGTGACGCAGCCCGCCCCGGACGCGGCGGCCTTCGTGGAGGTCGTGCTGTTCTCCAGTGCGCGGCCGCTGGACCCCGGGTCTATCTCGGCGGCGGCGGGCCTCTCCGAGGCTGAGGTCCGGGAGGCGCTCTCCGGGCTCGAGGCCCGCTACGCGCCGGGGTCTTCCGGTATCGTGTTGCGCTACGCGGCGGGTGGCTACACCCTGGCGACGAACCCCGCGTGCCGCGAGGCGGTCGAGCGTCTGCGCGAGGAGGCCCGTCCCGCCCCGCTCTCCGGCGCGGCCCACGAGGTGCTCGCGAGCGTCCTGTACCTGGGCCCTCTGACCCGGGGCGACGTCGCCGCCGCCCGTGGCGTAAACTCCGACGCTGTGGTCCGGAGCCTGATCGAGCGGGGCCTCGTGATAGAGTCCGGCGCCGACACGGAGAGGCCGGGGTCCCCGGCGCTCCTGGGCCTCACGGAGGAGTTCCTCCTGGCCACGGGCGCCGCCTCCCGCGAGGACTTCCCCCCGCTGGAGTCCCTGGTCCGGGACGAGGAGCTGGCCCGGGTCCGGGAGCGCATCGCCGGTGCTCCGGTACCGGAAGAGGGCGCGGCAGACCCGGGAGAAGAGGCCTAATGCGGCTCCAGGCGTATCTCGCCCGCAGCGGGGCCGCGCCCTCCCGGCGCAAGGCGGAAGCCCTGATCCACTCCGGCCGCGTCGAGGTCAACGGCGTCCCGGCCGGTATCGGCGCGGGGGTCGAGCCGGGTGACCGGGTGCTCCTGGACGGGGAGCCGGTGGAGCTACCCGCCGAGCACGCGTACCTGGCCCTGAACAAGCCCGTGGGCTACCTGACCACCCTCAAGGACGAGCCGGGCTCCCCGAGGAGAGCCCCCCGCCCCACGGTGTCCCGCCTGATGCCCACCGTCCCCGGCCTGGTCCCCGTGGGCCGCCTGGACCTCGAGACCACGGGCCTCCTGCTCCTGACCAACGACGGCCCCTTCGCCCACCGCATGACCCACCCCTCCTACGAGGTGGAGAAGGTGTACCAGGTCACCGTCGAGGGCCACGCCCCGGAGGAGCCCCTGGAGGCCCTGGCCGCCGGTCCCGCCCTCGACGACGGCCCGATGCTCTCGCCCGGGCTCGACGGTGTAGACCGGAGGCCCGGAGAGACCTCATTCCGCCTCACCATCCACGAGGGCCGTAACCGCATAGTACGCCGGGCGTGCGCCGCGGTAGGCCTGCGCGTGACGGCGCTCCACCGGCTGCGCGTTGGGCCGGTGGAGCTCGGTGAGCTACCTCCCGGCCAGCACCGCCCGCTGAAACCGCGGGAGCTCGCAGGGCTCCCTTTCGAGGGACTACCTTGAGGGCGCAGAGGTCCGTGAGGGGTGTTCCGGGGGTGGACTTCGGCGTCCGGGAGGTGCGGGGCGAGTTCCCGGAGGAGCTGGAGGTAGAGCCTCTCGACGGCCCCGTAGATGCGATGGTCCGGGTGCCGGGCTCCAAGAGCGTCACGAACCGGGTGCTAATCCTTGCGGCCCTCGCGGACGGGGCCTCCGCCATCGGGAACGCCCTCTTCAGCGACGACTCGTACTGGCTCATGGACGCCCTGGTGCGGCTGGGGTTCCCGGTGGAGGTGGATCAGGGGGCGGGCACCGCGCGGGTCGGGGGGCTCGCGGGCCGTATCCCCGAAGGCGGGGTAGAGGTCTCCGTGGGGAACGCGGGGACCGCCGCGAGGTTCTTGCCGCCGCTCCTCGCGCTAGGACGCGGGCCCTACACCGTGGACGGCGTGCCGCGCATGCGCGAGCGGCCGGTCGCCGACCTCGTGGAGGGCCTGCGCCAGCTCGGCGCCCGGGTAGACTACTCGGGCGAGGAGGGCCGATTCCCGCTCCGGCTGTACGGCGGCGGTCTGCGGGGGGGCCGCGCTCGAGTGGAGGGCAGCCGCAGTAGCCAGTTCCTGAGCGGCCTGCTCCTGGCGGCGCCCTACGCCGACCGCCGGGTAGAGCTAGAGGTCACCGGAGACCTCGTCTCCAGACCCTACGTGGGCATTACCACCGAGGCGATGCGCGACTTCGGGGTCGAGGTGGATCACCGGGCCGGACGGTTCGTAGTGGAGCCTGCTACGTACCGGGCCCGGGAGTACGCCGTGGAGCCCGACGCGTCCGCCGCCTCGTACTTCCTGGCGGCGGCGGCCGTAACGGGCGGGAAGGTGAGGGTACCGGGCCTCGGGCGGGGATCCTCACAGGGGGACCTCCGGTTCGTGGAGGTCCTGGAGCAGATGGGCTGCGGGGTCGAGGTCGGTCCGGGCTCGGTCGAGGTCCGGGGGCCGCGGAAGCTGCGGGGCATCGAAGTGGACATGAACGAGATCTCCGACACCATGATCACGCTCTCCGCCATCGCCCCGTTCGCCGACGCCCCAACCACCATCACCAACGTAGAACATACCCGCCACCAGGAGACCGACCGCATCTCGGCCGTCTGTACCGAGCTCCGCCGCCTCGGCGTACCCGTGGAAGAACACACCACCGGTTTGCGCATAATACCAGGAACGCCGGTTGGAGCCAGGATACACACCTACGGGGACCACAGGATCGCGATGGCTTTCTCTCTGGTGGGTCTTCTGGTGCCCGGGGTGCGGATAGAGGACCCTGCGTGCGTCACGAAGACCTTCCCGGGCTTCTTTGAGCGGCTGGATTCGTTGCGGTGAGTCGCCCGGGTGAACGTGACCCGCTATCCGCTATACTGCCGTAGCAGATGGGAGTCTCCGGGAGGTTCGTAATAGCTATAGACGGTCCCGCAGGTAGCGGGAAGAGCTCCGTGGCGCGGGGTGTTGCGGAGGAGCTCGGCGCGGCCGACCTCAACACGGGCTCCCTGTACCGGGCCGTGGCGCTCGTGGCGATTTCCCGGGGGCTGGACCTCGGCAGCGGGGAGGAGCTCTCAGGGGCTGCGGCGGGTCTCGAGCTCGACGAGAGGGGGGTGCTGGCGGGTGGGGAGCGGGTCTCCGAGCAGGATCTCCGCACGCCGGAGGTCTCTGCGGCGGCCTCAAGGGTCTCCGTACACCCGGAGGTCCGGGAGGCGCTGGTCGCCGTGCAGCGGTCCGCGGCGGAGGGGGCCGCACAGGTCGGGGGTGCAGTGGTCGAGGGCCGGGACATAGGCACTGTGATACTCCCCGAGGCGGAGCTCAAGGTCTTCCTGCTCGCGGCGCCCGGCGAGCGGGCCCGGCGGCGGGCGCTCCAGACGGGCCGCGAGGACGAGGTGGACCGCATCCAGGAGGCCATAGAGGTCAGGGACCGCCAGGACTCGGAAAGGGAGGTCTCCCCGCTAAGGCCCGCCCCCGACGCCGTGGTGCTGGACACGACCGGCCTCGGCCTCGAGGAGGTCGTAGACCGCATAGTGGTGCTCGCGCGGGAGCGGGTCTCCGGCGCGGGAGAGACCGGCGGATGAGCGCCCGGAAGGTCTCCGTGGGGATCTCGCCGAGGTACCGGCTCTTCCGCCGGTTCATGCTCGGGGTCGTGGGTGGGATGCTCGGCCTGCGCGTCCACGGGGCGGAGAACGTGCCGGCGTCCGGGGCTCTCGTGGTGGCCTCAAACCACCGGCGGTACCTGGACCCCGTTTTCATCTCGATGGCGGTACCCCGGAGGCTGCAGTGGATGGGGAAGAAGGAGCTCTTCGTCCCGCCGCTGGACCGGTTCTTCTACCTTATCGGGAGCTTCCCGGTGGACAGGAAGGGTGGCGGCCGGGCTGCGTTGCGGACGGCGCTGGAGTACCTGTCTCAGGGCGCCGCGCTCGGCATCTTCCCCGAAGGCACCCGCCGCAGGGCCTACGACCCGGAAGAGGCGCCGAAGAGCGGGGCCGTGATGCTCGCCGTCCGCAGCGGGGCCCCGATGATACCCGTGTACATCGGCGAGGTGCCGGGGCCTCTGGGGAGGCTCCGGGGAGAGGGGCTTGAGGTGTACATCGGCGAGGCGCGGGAGATAGAGCGCGGAACGGGGGGGAGCGGGGCCTACCGGGCGGCGGCGGACGAGATACTGGGTGAGATCTACGCTCTCCCCGAGACCTTCGGAGAGGGGGAGTAACTTGAAGGAAGCCGGGACCGCGAACCTGCCGGTTGTCGCCATCGTGGGGGCGCCGAACGCCGGCAAGAGCTCGCTGGTGAACAGGATACTGGGCCGCCGGCAGGCCGTGGTCTCCGGGGAGCCCGGCACCACGCGGGACAGGACCTACAGCCGGGCCGAGTGGTCGGGCCGGGAGTTCGTGCTCGCCGACACGGGTGGCATGGAGCCCCACGCCAGGCTCGGCCTGCAGGCGCTCGTCACGCTGCAGGCGCAGGTTGCGGTCGCGGAGGCCGACGTGATACTGCACCTCACCGACTCCCGCACGGGCCCCACGGAGGCCGACGCGGCCATAGCCCGGGAGCTGCGCGGTGGTCCGGCGAGCCTCGTGCTCGCGGTAAACAAGCTGGATAACCCGGCCGACGACACCGACCGCTACAGGTTCTACTCCCTGGGCGAGGGCGAGCCGCACGCCATCTCCGCCATCCACGGCCTGGGCGTCGGGGATCTTCTGGACGTGGTGATCTCGCACCTCCCCGAGCCCGGGGAGCCCGAAGAGGAGGTGTTGCCTCGCCTGGCGATAATCGGGCGGCCGAACGTCGGCAAGTCCACGCTTCTTAACCGGCTGCTGGGCTCCGAGCGGGCCGTGGTCTCCGAGGTTGCGGGCACGACCACGGACGCCGTGGCCGGGGAGGTCTCCTTCGGGGACCAGCGCTACGTGCTGCTCGACACGGCCGGGGTGAACCGGAGCGCCCGCCGGGCTGCGGGCGTGCCCTACTACTCCTCGCTCAAGACCAGCCAGGCCATCCGGAGCGCGGACGTCTCCCTGCTGCTCGTGGACGCCGGGGATGGGCTCGTCGGCGGGGACCTCGACCTGGCCCGCCAGATCGGGGACGCGGGCCGGACGTGCGGGGTGCTCGTCAACAAGAGCGACCTCGTCTCCCGGGAGAGGGTCCGGGAGATAGAAGACACCGTTCAGGCGCGCCTTACGGACCTCAAGCCACCGGCGGTCCCGGTCTCGGCCCTCGGCGGGCAGGGGGTCGAGGAGGTGCTTCCCCTGGCGGAGAGTCTCTACCGGGCGTACAACCTCAGGGTCTCTACCCACGAGATCGCCGAGTTCATAAACTCCGTCGTCGGCCGCAGCGCCCCCGCTCGCGGCGTCAAGATCCGGTACGCGACCCAGGTCGGCGCCACGCCGCCCCGCTTCGCGGTGTTCGCCAACCGTCCCAAAGACCTCCAGGATAGCTATATCCGGTATCTGGAGAACTCCCTGAGAGAACGCTACGGCCTCTGGGGTGTAAGCGTCCGCATCAACGTGAAGAGCAGCCGGTAGGTTCGCCGGAGCCCCCGGGCGGGTAAGAGTGGTGCCAGCCGGTCGGTCTACCGGCGTCCGCTATACTTGATCAGAGGGAACACTAACGGGAGAGGTACATGCAAGACGATAACCTCCGCAAAAGTCCGAACCACCCCGGAGACCGGCGATGAAGGCCGTGATCATGGCGGGGGGTCAGGGCACGCGCCTGCGCCCTCTGACCAGCAACCAGCCGAAACCCATGATCCCCATAGTGGGGATACCGTGCATGGAGCACATAGTCGTGCTTCTCAAGGAGCACGGCTTCACCGACATCGTCGTGACGCTGCAGTTCATGCCGGACGAGATACGGGACTACTTCGGTGACGGCTCCGACTGGGGGGTCAACATGTCCTACTCGGTCGAGGATGCTCCGGCGGGCACGGCGGGCTCCGTAAAGCTCGCCGAGGAGCAGCTCCGTCAGATAGGCGAGCCGGACGAGCGGTTCCTGGTCATAAGCGGCGACGCGCTTACCGACGCCGACCTCTCGCACCTCCTCTCGTTCCACGATGAGAAGGGCTCCGAGGCCACGATGGTGCTCAAGAGCGTCGAGAACCCTCTGGACTTCGGCATCGTGATAACCGAGGAGGACGGCGGGATCTCCCGCTTTCTGGAGAAGCCGGCCTGGGGTCAGGTCTTCTCCGACACCGTGAACACCGGCATCTACCTGCTAGAGTCCTCTGTCCTGGACGAGATACCCGCGGGGGAGGAGTACGACTTCTCCGCGGAGCTATTCCCCAGGCTGCTCGAGGCGGGGCGTCCGCTCTACGGTTTCGTAACGGAGGCGTACTGGGAGGACATCGGCACCCTGGAGCAGTACGCTCAGGCACAGCGCGACGCCCTGGACGGCAAGGTTAGCTCCGTGAGGCCGCCCGGCACCCGGTTAAAGGACAACATCTACGTCGGCCATCGGGCCCAGGTAGAGGAGAGCAACCTCTCCGGCCCCGTGGTCATCGGGGCCAACACGCGCATAGACGAGAGCGCCTACCTCGGCCCCTACACCGTTATAGAGGCGAACACCGTCGTCTCCGCCGGCGCCTCCATCGAACGGACCGTCGTGGCCGAGGGCTGCTACATCGGCGAGGGCGCGGAGCTCGTGGACACTCTCGTCGGACGCTCCTCCTACATCCAGGCGCGGGCCCGCATCCTGGAGCGCAGCGCCCTCGGGGACGACGTGATCGTGGGGGAAGGGGCGACCATCTCCCCGGAGGTCAAGGTCTTCCCGCACAAGACCGTCGAGAGCGGCGCGAACGTTACGCAGAGCCTCGTCTACGAGACCATGGGTCTGAGGACCATCTTCAAGGGCGGGATAGTCACCGGCAAGTTCAACGTGGACGTTACCCCCGAGTTCATCATACGGTTGGCCTCCTCCTTCGGTACTACCCTGGACCCCGGGGTGGTGGTGACCCTCGGCCGCGACGACTCCCGCTCCTCCCAGGTCGCCAAGCGGGCCATGACGAGCGCCCTACTCGGCACGGGCGTGAACGTCCGGGACCTCAGGGCGGCCCACGCCGGCGTGGTGCGCCACGACGTGCTGGCGGGCAAGTCCTCCGCCGGAGCTCACATCCGGGCCGGCCGGGACCCGGACGACTTGGAGATACTCTTCTTCGCCTCCGACGCCACCCCGATGACCGAGGGTGACCAGCGGAGCGTGGAGAAGGTATTCGTCCGGGAGGAGTACCGGAGGGCCTACTCCGGGGATATCGGCGAGCTCATATACCCCGCCCGGGCCGTCGAGCAGTACGTCGAGCGGCTGGAGCGGGCCGTGGACCGGGAGCGCACCTCCGGCGTGACCATCGTGGTGGACTTCTCCGGCGGTGTGGCGAGCCTGGTCGCCAGCCGGGTCTTCTCCAGGCTCGGCGTGAACGCCGTCGTGCTCTCCGGCTTCGCCAACGCCAACACCCCCGGGTCGTCGGGGAGATCCGGCGAAGGGTTTCAGGAGAGCGTCGAGCGTGTGGGCCGTATCGTGCCGACGGTGGACGCCGCCTTCGGTTGCGTGGTCGGCCCCACGGGAGAGGACCTGCAGTTCGTTGACGACCGGGGCGAGTTCGTGTCGGCCGACGTGATGCTGGCGTGCCTTATCCGGGAGCTAAAGCCCAGACAGGCGGTGCTGCCGGTAAACCTGAGCCGTTCCTACCAGGGTCTGCTCGAAGACGGCGGGGGCTCCGTGGTCGAGAGCCGCACGGGCCTCGGCAACGTCGCGCTCAAGGGTGCGGAGTCTCGTTCCGAGATCGCCGGTACCGGAGACGGAGCGTATATCTTCCCGCGCTTCCTGCCGGCCCCCGACTGCTTCATGACGCTCGGGAGGGCGCTCGAGCTCTTCAAGGACAAGCCTCTCTCAGAGGTACGGGGAGAGTTTGGCGAGTCGTTAGGGGACGTCACGTGGCTCAGGCTGGAGTGTCCGTGGCCCGAGAAAGGCCGCGTAATGCGGGGTCTCGCGGAGAAGTTCGGCGGTGACCCGGACGTGATCCTCACGGAAGGCGTCAAGCTGAACTTGGACGAGGGTTGGGTCCTGATGCTCCCGGACCCGGACAACCCGCTCTTCTACGTCTATGCCGAGGATACGGAAGCCCGGGATAACGGTCACCGGGGCTCGGAGAAGCTCGCGGAGGAGTACCTGAACATCGTGCGCTCCTTCCTGCAGTCTCCGTAGCGTCGGACCACTCACGGACGTCTCTCTCTGCTAAGAGTGTACTTCAGGTTCAGGGGAGGGTATACTGCCGCCCATGAGCGAGAGGGGAGTACCGGAAGAGCCCGGCAGGGACGCGAGCGGCTTCGAAGTTACCGGGGCGGATTTCAGCTGGGACGCCGCCGAGGACCTCACGGCCTTCTCCCGGAAGGAGCTCGAGGAGCACCTGAAGACCTTCGCCGGCGAGGAGCGCGCCATAAGTTACCGGCGCAGGCTCCTGCAGGGCAGGATAGACCTGATACGGGCCGAGCTCGTGCGCCGGGGTGGCTCCACGCTCTCCCCGGAGCAGCTCGCGCGGGTGCTGCTAGGCGAGATCCCCTCGGAGAGGAGCGATCCAGAGGGAGGGCGTGAGCAGTGAAGTCTTGCCCGGAGTGCGGTGCCACCGTGGGCTCCAAGATGAACTTCTGCAGCGAGTGTGGGTCTCGTCTCGCGATCTCGCAGTCCACCGTAGCCTTCTCGCCCGGCTTCTACGAAGAAGAGGAAGAGGTAGAGTACATCTCCGACACCGCCGCTCTTATCGAGTTGGATCAGGTGGAGGGCACGGCGGGCCGGAGGATGCACGATATTGGGACGGACCTCATGACGGTGGGACGGAGCCAGAAGAGCGACATCTTCCTGGACGACGTCACAGTCTCCAGGGAGCACGCGGAGATACTGAGGGGGCAGAAGAGCTTCAGGATACGGGACTCCGGCAGCCTCAACGGTACGTACGTGAACCGGGTCCGGGTAGATTCCGTGGACCTCAGGAACGGGGACGAGATACAGGTCGGCAAGTACCGCTTCAAGTTCGTGCTGACCTGAGACTCTACGCAGAAAGCTACGAAAGACACCTTGTCGAGAGGAGTGAGCGCGAGTGGAGAACAGTGACCGGTCCGGAAGCGCGGATCCCAACCTCTCCGTGGGTTTCGCGCAAGGAGAGGAGTACCTGCCGGTGCCCCCTGATGCGGAGCACCTGGATCCTCTAGAGCACGACGACGCCGCGGAGGGAGAGATCTCTCCGGTAGGTGAGCCAGAGGAGGCGGTAGGTGAGCCAGAGGAGGAGCCAGAGAGCCGGGAAGAGACGCCGCTCAAGGAGTACTACACCATAGGAGAGGTCGTGGCGCGGCTCCGGCCGGACTTTCCGGAGCTGTCGGTCAGCAAGGTGCGCTACCTGGAGCGCCGCCGCCTCATAAACCTCACCCGGACGCGGGGCGGTTACCGGCTCTTCTCCCCGAGAGACCTGGAGTTGCTGCGCTACATCCTGACCTTGCAGGAGAACGAGTACCTGCCCCTCAAGGTGATAAAGAAGCGGATAGAGGGGGGAGGTGCGCCGACCTCCCAGACGGGAGGCGCACCGGACTCCGGCTACCCGGCCCTCCTCGAGGACCGGACCTACACCCGGGAAGAGTTGGCGGAGGCGATAGAGAGCGACCAGCGGTTCGTGGAAGAGTTGATCTCCGTCGGGGTGATCGGTCGCAACTCACACAAAGGCGAGCTCGGCCAGAGGGACCTCGAGATAGCCCGGATGGCGCTGGAGATGTCCCGCTACAGCATCCAGCCGCGCCACCTCCGCGGCATAATGGCGGCAGTCGACCGGGAGGCCGCGATGTTCAAGCAGATACTCAACCCGGAGCTCCGCAGCGGAGACGACCAGAAAGTAGCCGAGGCGATGAGCAAGGCCCGGCATCTGTCTTCGGTAGACTCCCGGCTCAAGGAGCTGATGATGGCGAGCATCATAGAGTCTTTCTCCTCTTGATACCCCGGCGCGAGCCCTGGACCTCGGGGGTGCCGGAGCCCGCCATAAGGGAGATAGAGTCCCACATCCTCGAGGTCCCCGACTACCCGGCCCCCGGGGTCTCCTTCAAGGACATAACCCCCCTTATAGAGAACGGTGAGGCTTTCCACACCGCCGTAGATGCCCTGGCCCACGCCACCGACGGCATAGAGTACGCCAGAATCGTCTCCGCCGAAGCCCGGGGGTTCGTGTTCGGAACCGCGCTCGCCTACCTGAGCCGCAAGGGCCTCGTGCTCGCCCGCAAGCCGAACAAGCTCCCGCGCCAGACCATCAGCGCAGCCTACGATCTGGAGTACGGTTCAGACTCCCTGGAGGCCCACGCAGACTCCATACAGCCCGGAACCCGGGTCTTGGTCGTGGACGACCTGCTCGCCACCGGAGGCACCGCCCGGGCGATGTGCGACCTGGTCGAGGACGCCGGTGGCACCGTGGCCGGTGTAGCGTTCCTTATAGAACTCTCCTACCTTGGGGGCCGCGAGAAGCTCTCCCCACACCGGGTCATCAGCCTCCTCTCCTACGATGCCGCCTAACGAACTCCCCGAAAGACAGACTACCCCGCCAGCCTCCGCCACCCCTGCAGACCACACCCAACGCCTCATCTCGACGTACCTCCGCACCCTCACCAGCCCCGCCACAATAAAAACGTATAATACGGAGATACGAGCTATCGTCAACCATCTGTGTGAAAAGGGGATACCGTTAGCAGAGATCACACCTGAAGACCTGTCAGTATACAGGGAGTATGTAGTGAGCACGTACTCTTCCGCTACCTCCGCAAAGAAGCTTGCGGTAGCGAGGAGGTTTCTGACCTTCACACACATGGCAGGGGTGACGGTGCCGGGACCGGAGGTGCTCAAGTTCTTTGCAAAGAGCCCGAAGGTGAACCAGGACCCGTCATACAACGTCTTGAACAAGGAGGAGCTCTCCAGGATGTTGAGCGCCGCGTACAGGGAGAGTTCGCGGGACTACCTCATGATCTCCGTGATGGCCGGCTGCGGGTTGCGGGAGGGCGAGGTCGTGGAGATAAGGCTCGGTGACTTCCAGGAGCTGGAGGAAGAGCAGGTGCTCCTGAGGGTCCGAGGCAAAGGGAACAAGATCCGGAACGTCCCTATATCGCCCGCACTCTGGCATACCGTACAACGGTACATAACTTCCTCGGGGCGCAGCCTGACCTCGAACCCCGACACCCGCAAGCCACTCTTCTGCTCCCGCGTAGGCACGGACAAGCCCCTGACCACCAGGTCCATACAGAACATAATCAAGAAGTACGTCCGGGCTGCAGGGATAACAAAGCCCATCTCCCCACACTCCATACGCCACACAGTCGGCACCAACATGGCCATGAACGAGGCGCCCCTACTGGTCATACAACAGTTCCTCGGACACTCAGATCCCAAGACGACCCTCCGGTACGTGAGAAGGGCCGAAGAACTCGCCGCCAAAGCCTACACCTATAATACCCTTACCAGTTGAGCAACAAGCAACTCGCAAGTTCCTCTCCAGTGCAACTTGCTCTCCATTACGTCGAACTTCGTATAATTGACATTCTCGGAAGTTGAAGGTAGAGCTCTCGGCGATGCGCGTGTGGCGTTACTCGCTCGTATTGCGTACGCTGTATCTGAGGTAGAGTTCATCTTCTGCGGTGTAGACGGAGGCCAGGGTGAGTTGGCTGGTGGTGTCCGGCGGTAGCTGCGGGCCGTGTATTATCCCCGGGACTCTCTCGGGGGAGCCACCGAGGAGCTTCGGCGCGATGGTGGTGAATACCTCATCTACATGACCACCGCTTATCAGGGAGTAATTTAGACCGGGACCTCCCTCTACAAGCAGCGTACTTATGCCGTAGCTGTCTTTGAGGGACTTCAGCAACAGATGTAGGTGCTCGTCTGGTCTGTCGGGTGGTAGCACGTCCTCTACCCGGGCTCTACGGGAGATCTCGCGCACTCTCCCGGGAAGGACGGCGGTGGTGG
The DNA here is from genome assembly GCA_013695915.1 of Rubrobacter sp. Classification (GTDB taxonomy): domain Bacteria; phylum Actinomycetota; class Rubrobacteria; order Rubrobacterales; family Rubrobacteraceae; genus Rubrobacter_A. The sequence continues at coordinate 1,244 of JACCZN010000240.1, read as the reverse complement.
TAAACACCAGGAGGTCTTCTGGAGAGCCGTGTACGATGTTCTCCAGTGGGAAGTCTCCGCTGGTACTGATTACCACGGCAAGGGATCCCGCCCTAGGGGATCTGAGGTCCAGCTTCTCGGCCCTGAGGGTCCCCGCACCGGTCATGACCGCGTCTGCCTTTGACCTGAGGCTGCGCATTACCAGCCGGTCAGTCTCGCTGCCTATCGGGGAGGCCTTGCCGTCTACCGCAGTCTTGCCATCCAGGCTCGAGACCATATTTATTATTACGTAGGGTCTGTCGCCGGTGGGAAGAGCGGCGTCCGCGATGGGACCGGCGTGGATATCTTGCGGGGAGACCCTCTCTGATGGAGGTGGATATATCCTGTAGACCTCAGGCGACGCGGTAACCCCGATACTCCCCGGTGATGTACTCGGGCAACGTAACGTCCATCCAGAGCCCGTCCTGGGTGTGATGGGAGCCGTGTATCTCGGCCAGCCCGTAGAGCCTGGCGGCTTTGCCGTACTCGGCGTGTGGTATCAGGATCTCGAGCCGCAAACGGCTAGCGGAGATCCTACCGTACACCCGCTCCAACAGAGGAGTTGCATATTCATAAGCGGAGATCATCACCGCATCCGGGTAGTAAGCCCTGAGCATCTCTGTCTCATGCTCTGACAGCAGGTCAGTCTTGTTCAGGCACAGCAGGGGTTCCTTGCGGAGTATCTCTTCCTCACCGAAGCTCTCCGCGAGGGTCTGGCGCACCGTGCGGATCTCGTCTTCCAGCTCCGTGCTCCCCGCGTCGGCGCACAGAACCACTATGTCCGCATCCCAGGCAGCACCCAGGGTGCTGGCGAAGGAGTGTACCAGCTGGGTGGGCAGCTTCCTTATAAACCCCACGGTGTCGGTCAAGACGAAGTCTGGCCTGGATCCACCGGGGATACTGCCGTTCCCGCCGTTATGTTCCGAGTTCCTGTTGTCGACGGGAGCGGTGCTGCTCTCTCCCGCTACTCTTCGGGTTGTGGTCTCGAGGGTCTCGAATAACCGGTCACGGGTGGAGCGGTCCACACCGCTCAGGGCATTGAGTATCGTTGTCTTACCGGCGTTTGTGTATCCTACGAGCGCGACTTTGGGTGGGCCGTTGTCCTTGAGGCGGGCACTCCTGACCTCCCTGGACTTCCGCTCCTCCCCCAGACGCTCGTTTATCTTCTCTATCCGCTCCCGGATGAGGCGCCGGTCGTACTCCAGTTGCTGCTCGCCGGGGCCGCG
>JACCZN010000236.1 GCA_013695915.1 Rubrobacter sp. | reverse complement strand
GGCTGGTGTCGGCGGGTTCGGCATAGCCGCCAAGTACGCCGGGGCGCAGGAGCAGCAGCCCTTCGAGACCTATCAGGGTGTCGGCGACGCGGGGATACTGCAGTTCGCTTACGTGCTGGAGTTGCTCGAGGGCCGCTTCTACCAGATGGGCGCTGACATGGGCGTCGTTACCGGTAACGCCCTGGCCACGGTAGAGGCCGTCCGGGACGCGGAGTTCGCCCACGCCGAGGCCGAGGCAGCCGTTCTCCAGGAGTTGGGCGCAGAGGTACCGGCGGAGCCGGAGTTCACCTTCCCGGACGGTGTCTTTGAGGATACCGCCGCTTTCCTCGAGCTAGCCAACACCTTCGAGCCCGTCGGCATCGGCGCCTACCAGGCGGCGGCTCCGGCCCTGGAGGACAAGGAGATCCTGGCTGCGGCGCTCTCGATCCACAGCGCGGAGTGCGAGCACTGGAACGCGTTCAAGATTCTGGCTGGCATAGACCCGCCCAACAACGTCGCGTTCGAGGAAGCATTGCCGTTGCCGGTTGTCCAGGAAGCCGTCGCGCCATTCGGCGTAGGTTAAGGAGGAAGATAACTAATTATGGATAAGCCACAGATGAACGTTCCGGGGGCGGCGGAGTTCGCCAAGCCCCGGACTCGGGGGGACTTCTTCAAGGTCCTCGCCGCCGCCGGTATCGGCGCCGCCGCCGGAGGGGCGATGATGGCCCGCCCGGCCAGCGCCCAGCTCGGCGAGATCAACGACGACATAGACATCGCGAACTTCGCGCTCACGCTCGAGTTCCTCGAGGTCGACTTCTACACGCTCGCGGTTAACTCGGGTCTTCTCTCGGGTACGGCTCTCAGCACGATCTCGCAGATCCTCGAAAACGAGGAAGCACACCGCGACGCGCTCATCGGACTCATCCAGGAGTTCGGCGGCACCCCGGTGGATGCGCCGGAGTTCAACTTCCCGGACGAGGCGCTCGCCAGCCAGCAAGGCATCATCGAGTTCACCAACGTCCTCGAGCCAACTGGTCGGGGGGCGTACCTCGGCGCGGGGCCGCTCATCGAGGACCCGAACGTCCTCGCGGCGGCGGGTTCGATCGCGGGCGTCGAAGCCGAGCAAACGGTCACCGCGAGGAACCTCCTCGGCATCGTGCCGCCGACGACCATTCCGTTCCCGGAAGCCTCCACCGTGGACGAAGTCCTCGAGGCCGTCGCGCCGTTCCTCGGTATGGACGAGATGCCGGACACCGGCGGCTCCACCCGTGGCGGCAGGAACCAGGCCGTATAACCTTTGTTGAAACTGCAAATACCCGACCAGAGCAGGGCGGCCATGGCCGCCCTGCTCTTCTCTGCGCTGTTGGTGCTCGCTGCCTGTGGCGGCGTTCCAGCCGCTCAGAGCGAAGGTGACTCGGGTTCCGGCGATGACAGTACGACTCCGGAACGCGCGGAAGACACGCAGCCGGAGCAAACGGAGGAAACGCAGCCCGAAGCCACAGAGCCCGAAGGCGCATCACCGGAAGAAAAGCTGCGTGAGCTTGCTCAAGAAGATCCCGCTCCCGGGCAAGATGGGGCGGGGGGCGACGAGCTCGAAGGTTTCCCCGAGTTCAGGGGTTGGGAGGATCCTAGTTCGGGTGACTCTTCGGAGAGGCAGCACGTAGGCACCGACTCCTCGAGCGGAGCCATACCCGCGGTAAAGCCTTTCAACTTCGGAAGAGACCCCGGAGGCCCCGAGGACAAGACGCTGTACCTGACCGTCCCTTCCCTGGAGCTCGAGGACGTGCCGATTTATGACTCCGTTGAAGAGGAGAAGCTCACGGAGTCAGCTGTACACGTCCCGGCTACCGGTTTCCCCTGGCAGGAGGGCGCGAACACCTTTATAGCGGGTCACCGCGTCGGGTACCCTGGCACCGGCTCCGACCGCATCTTCTACGACCTCGACCAGCTTACCGGTGGGGAGGAGATCATCCTCCGCGACGCCGATGGTGGCGAGTACGTGTACGAGGTGACGAGCCAGGTAGTGGTCGGCCCGATGGACACGGAAGTCATGAACCCCATGGACGACAAGTCCGTAGTCTCGCTCCAGACCTGCACCCTACCCGACTACAAGGACCGCATCGTGGTACAGGGAGATCTGGTCTCCTCTAACCCGGCGTAGTTGTATCGGGAGGCGCCGGGCGTCCGGCGTGTCTACCCGCACTTCCGACGTTGCTCTGGATCCCACGGCCCGCCGGGCCTTTCGTGCTAACATGCGGGCTCCCTTGCAGGAGGCTCCCGGGGTGTAGGAGAGGCGCGCAGCTTGCGGTTGAGTGTTCTTTCGAGCGGTAGCTCGGGCAACGCTACATACATAGAGTGCGGCAGTGGAGAGCCCGGCGTCCTGGTGGACGCCGGGCTCTCCGCCCGCCGTCTGGGCAGGCTGCTCGGTACCCTCGGGCGTGGTCTCGGGAACGTGGGGACCGTGCTCCTCACCCACGGCCACGGGGACCACACCTCGGGCGTGCGGTCTCTGGTGCGCCACCGGGGCGTAGAAGTTTTGGCGGCACCTGGCGTAGGTGAGCCGTTCGGTGCCCGGGTCGTGAGCCCTGGAGAGCGGGTGCGGCTAGGAAGGCTCGAGGCCGCGTTCTTCGAGGTGCCGCACGACGCGCCGACCTACGGCTTGCAGGTCTCGGACGGGGAGCGGGCGGTCGCTCTCGCCACTGACCTCGGGGAGGTCCGGGAGGGTACGGTCGACTGGATGTCCGGTGCGGAGGCGCTGGTGCTGGAGGCGAACCACGACTCGGACTGGCTGTGGAGCGGTCCCTACTCCAGGGACCTGAAGCGTAGGGTCTCCTCCGCTAACGGACACCTCTCCAACCGACAGGCTGCCGAGGCCGCCCTCGCCCTGGCGCCGTACGGGCTCAAGGACCTCGTGCTGGCACACCTCTCCAAGACCAACAACTCACCCGCCAGGGCCTGCGGGACCGCTCGCGGGCTGCTGCGGCAGGCGGGACACGGCGGCGTCCGGGTGCGGGCGGCCATAGCGGGACACCCCACCCCGTGGATAGAGGTCGGGGAGCCGGTGGAGAGCGAGGTGTACGTCTACCGCTACGGCGGCGGACAGCGGAGCGGCAGAGCACAGCCGCTGTTCGAGGTCGAGTGAGCCCCGGTCCGGGCGATCCGGCGGCGACCGGGTGCCTTGCCGGGTGCCTTGCCGGTGGCGAGCCGTGATCCGGCGGGCCACCGTGGTAGCCGTTGGCCGCGTGAAAGGGTGGGCGGACGAGGGCTGCCGGGACTACCTCGGACGGCTGCGGAGATACTTTCCGGTCGAGGTGGTGGAGGTCCCCGAGGAGGACCTGAACCGGGGCTCCCGCGAGGCGGTGCTCGCGGCCGAGGCCGGGAAGCTGCTCAAGCGCGTGCCGGAGGGTGTGTACGTGGTGGCTCTGGACCGCGAGCACGGCCGGCAGAGGACCTCCGAAGAGCTGGCGGAGAGGCTCTCCTCGCTCGGGGTGTCGGGGAGGAGCAGCGTGGTCTTCGTGCTGGGCGGTCCGCTGGGGCTCTCGGGGGAGGTGCTCGGGCGGGCGGACGAGCTCGTCTCCTTCGGCGCGGTTACGCTGCCGCACGCGCTGGCGCGGGTGGTCC
>JACCZN010000235.1 GCA_013695915.1 Rubrobacter sp. | reverse complement strand
GCAAGCAGGTGCGGGACAACATCCACAGCCAGGACCTCGTCAACGCCTTCTACCGCTTCTACCAGGACCCCCGTCCCGGAGAGGTCTACAACATCGGCGGGGGCCGCTTCTCCAACTGCTCGATGCTGGAGGCGGTGGAGCTGTGCGAGGAGATCTCGGGAAAGAGGCTTGACTGGAGCTACTCGGAGACGAGCCGCACGGGGGACCACATCTGGTGGATCAGCGACCTCGGCAAGTTCCAGCGACACTACCCCGGCTGGGAGCCCCGCTACGGCGTCCGGGATATTCTGGAGGAGATCTACGCGCGGAACGCCGGGGCGTGGGAGCCGGAGGCCAGCACCCGGAGGCCCGCGAGCCGGGGTTGAGCGCGGGGAAGCCACCGGCGGCCACGGCGGGGACAGCATCCCGCCTCCTGCTCTGGGCCGTGATACTGCTGCCGGCGGTGCTGGCCTTTCTCTTCGTTTACTGGTTCGGCGTGAACTCCGTCTCCCGGGACCAGTGGGCGATAGTAACTTTTCTCGAGCGGCTCTCCTCTGGCACGCTGGGCTTTTCGGACCTCTGGGTCCAGCACAACGAGCACCGGATAGTCTTCCCCAAGATCGCCATGCTCGGCCTCGCCACCCTGACCGACTACAACACCCGGGCCGAGATGTACCTCGTGCTGGCCTGTTTCCTCGGGACCCTGGCCTGCCTCCTGCTGGCCTTCAGGAGCAGCGTCTCCGGAAAGCTTCTCCTGTTCGTACCCGTGGCCTTTCTGGCGTTCAGCCTCCGCCAGCACGGCAACATACTCTGGGGGTTTCAGGTCACCTTCGCCTTTGTCCTGCTCTTCAGCGTCCTCGCCCTCTTTCTCCTCTACCTGGCGACACGCGGACGTTCCCGGAGGATCGTTTTCCCAGCGGCCCTACTGAGCGCCACGGTCGCCTCTCTCTCGGCGGCTCAGGGCCTGTTCGCGTGGACGGTCGGGGTCTTGCAGATCCTCATATCTCCGGTCGAGCGGCGGACGAAGCGGCTGCTGGCCGGGGTGTGGGGCCTTGCCGGCGCGGTGGTCTGGGGCATCTACCTCTACGGTCTGGGCTCCGGCTACGGCTCGTCTCCCCTGGAGAACCTGGGTCGTCCCGTGGCCGGGGCCGAGTTCTTCCTGACCCTGCTGGGCAGCGCGCTGACCGGGCGCCAGGGCCTGGCCTTCGCCGCCGGCCTGCTGCTGGCCGCTCTCGCGGCGGCGAGCCTCATACTCCTCTACCGGAGCGGGAGGTGGAGCGAGGACTCGTTCTGGCTGGCCCTCCTCCTGTTCTCAGCCCTCACGGTAGCCTCCATAGCAGCGGGCCGCACGGACATCGGGATCGAGGAGGCCCTCCTCTCCCGGTACGCCACCTTTTCCATCCTCGCGGTCGTAGCGACCTACGCGCTGCTCGCGAAAGCGGCCACCGACGGGAGGTCACCGGTCACCGGCGGCCTGTTCGGCCTCCTCCTCGCGCTCCTCGTGCTGACCCTCCCCGTGGCCTACTCCGAGGGGCTGACAGCAGGCCAGCAGACCATGGAGAACCGGCAGGAGGCTGCGTCTGCGCTCGCCACCTACGAGTCCCAGCCTGAGGAGTACCTGGACGAAGTACACGGGTGGGACGACATACGGAACCGGGCCGTCGTCCTGGACGACCTCGGGTACAGCGTCTTCGCGGAGCGCTCCGGGGGGACGCCGGGCCGCCCGCCCGGGTAACTCCGGCGCCGGGCCCAGCAGGAGCGTTCCGGCGTGCATATTCGGGCGCGGACTGTGAAAGCTTTATTTGCTATGCCCCTCTCCAGAGGGTACATTGTGGTGGCGCAAAGAGGGATCTTCGCGCGGTTTCAGAAGTAAGTCTCAGCGTCCTGGAAGCTAGGGGAGCAGGGTTATATGTACAAAGAGGTATACGTCCCGGTAGACAACTCGGACTACTCCAACCAGGCGTGCGTTATCGGCGTCGACGTGGCGCGGACATTCGGCGGCCGGGTCGCCGGGTGCCACGCCTACGCCGCCAAGATGCACGACGTGCGCTTCCGGCAGATGGAGAGCGGGCTGCCCGAGGAGTTCCGCGACGAGGACGAGATGCAGCGGCAACGCAAGATCCACGACCAGCTCATCACCAAGGGCCTGGAGATCATCACGGACTCCTACATAGACGTGCTCGAGCCTCTCTGTGAGAAGCACGACGTCGAGCTCGTCCGCCGCTCCCTCGAAGGCAAGAACTTCAAGGTCATCGCTGATGACGTAAACGAGGGTGACTACGACCTCGTGGTGATAGGCGCGATGGGCATGGCCGCCGTAAAGGACACCGTGCTCGGCACCGTGACCGAGCGGGTCACCCGCCGCCTTACCAAGGCCGACACCCTTATCGTCAAGGACCTCGACCGCTCCCCGTTCGAGCACATCGTGGTGGCCGTTGACGGCAGCGCCAAGTCCCTCGGGGGTCTCAAGCACGCCATCGAGCTCGCGCGGCAGTTCGGCGGCACCGTCGAGGCCATAAGCGTCTTCGACCCCTACTTCCACTACGCCATGTTCCACTCCATCGCGGGCGTGCTCTCGAGCAAGGCCCAGAAGGTCTTCCGCTTCAAGGAACAGGAGAAGCTCCACGAGGAGATCATCGACTCCGGGCTAGCCAAGATCTACACGGCCCACCTCGAGGTCGCGAAGAAGATCGCCGCCGACGAGGGCGTCGAGCTCAAGACCACCCTCCTCGCGGGCAAGCCCTTCGAGCAGACCATGAAGTACGTTAACGAGGTAGAGCCGACCCTGGTGGTGATGGGCCGCATCGGCTACCACTCCGACGAGGAGATGGACATCGGCGGCAACACCGAGAACATGATGCGCTACCTGCCGACCAACATCCTCGTCACCAACTACGAGTACCAGGCCCCGGACCTCTACACCGCCGCCGAGCACATGACTTGGACCAAGGAGGCCCTCGTGCGGATGGACCGCATACCGGGCTTCGTCCACGGCATGGCGACCGGTGCCATCCTGCGCTACGCCCTGGAGAAGGGCTACACGGTCATCACCGCCGGGGTCATAGACGAGGTGATAGAGAACATCCTGCCCCCCGGTGCGATGGAGTCCATGCACGCCATCGGGGACCAGATCCGGGAGGCCGAGGCCCAGGGCGAGGAGAAGCCCATCGACTCGCTCTTCCAGGACTTCGACGAGCGCACCGCCAGCCGCGACGCCTCGAACGGTAACGGCGAGTCCAACGGTAACGGCTCCTCGGAGAAGGAGGAGCTCTTCGAGAGCGGGGCCGGCGGCTACGGCCAGTCCGAGTACCAGGGCGACGTGGTCGGCATGTCCGACGAGGTGAAGCGCGAGATCTCGCGGGCCGCCCAGGGCAAGGACCGCTACGAGTGCGACAACTGCCGCTACGTAGCCAAGGGCATGCCCGCCCAGTGCCCCGTCTGCGGCTCCGGCCCGACCCACTTCCACGCGGTGGACGCCGAGATCACGCAGACCGACGCCGCCGACGCCGAGCTGAACCGCTCCGAGGTCTACGACGGCCGCGAGCTGCACTGGACCAACGACGCCAAGGCACTCCTCGACTCGCTCGACGAGTGGCAGGAGCAGCGCCGGGTCAAGGCCCGCGTCGAGAAGAGCGCCCTCCGCAAGGGCTACACGACCATCACCCGCGAGTACGTCGAGCAGCAGTACCGCGAGGAGACCGGCCGCGAGGCCCCAGCGGTCGAGGCGCCGAAAGCTGGCGGCTGTCCGGTGGGCCACGTCAAGCAGCAGGTCGAGACGACAACGGGTGCTGCCTGCCCAATAGACCACGCATCCTTCCAGAAGGCCGGAGCCATGGTCCCCGAGGGCGGCGCTAAAGAGTTCACCTGGACCGGGGATGCCATGGAGCGCCTGGAGCGGGCGCCCAAGGGTTTCATGCGCAACATCTCGCGCAACATGACCGAGACCCTGGCGCGTGAGCGGGGCGTCACGCACATAGACCTCGCGCTCGTCGAGGACTCCCTCAGCGGGGCGCGGACTACTATGGAGGACGTCATAACCGGCAAGGTCTCCATCGCGGAGCTAGCCCGTGACAGCGGCGAGAAGATCGAAGCCGGGAACGGCGAAGTCCCGCACCCGCCGATGACCGTCACGATGGTCTGCGCGGTGT
>JACCZN010000220.1 GCA_013695915.1 Rubrobacter sp. | reverse complement strand
TCCGCCATCGCCGGTTCCGGCAGCTTGGTACCCGGTTTTAGCCTGCGCTCAACGATCTCATCCGCGATGGCCTCGGCGATCTGCTTTGGAAGCGATACGCCGAATTCCCTGCTGGACGCAAGCTGCGTCTCCTGCACCCACCTCTCCGGGTTCTCTAGGGGCTCCACTCGACCTCCTACTCGTAGTACGTTCTGGATCCAGATAACTTAAATACCCTTTCCATTTTATATGAGCGAGGAAACTTCACTGCAGAACGCCAGGGCTCTGCCCCAGGGAGAGATAAAGCTGACCACCCGTAGAGCGGACGAAAGGTAGATGGAGGATCGTCCGGGGTCTCTTATTACAGGGGCCTAACCAAGTAGCAGATAGAGAGCCACGACGACCATGAAGACCGCGAAGATAACCCTCAAGGCCTTGTCCGGTGTTCGGTTACGGACGCGAACGCTCAGCCACGCCCCGACTATAGAGCCGACGACAAGCGGTGGCAGGCTAGCGAAGTCGTTGAACCCGGTAGCTACGTAGCCGACGGTCCCGACGATGCCGGTAAAAAAAGCAACGGCCAGGCTGGTAGCTATAGCGACCTTGGGCCTCAAGTTGAGCCCGAGGACCATAAGAGGCACCATGAGGATACCGCCCCCTACACCCACCAGCCCGGATAGCGTACCGATAGCGACACCCGCGACGACGGTCACCACCGCGGGGATCTTGATGCGGGCCTCGCTCACGTCCGAGCTACCACCCCGGGCGGTAGGGTACGCTATTGCCAGCAGTACCAGGGCGAACACAGTCTCCACCAACGCCTCCGAAGAGACGCGGCTTATGGCCACCCCGATCAGGGCCGCCGGCGCGACGGTCAGGGATAGCAGCGTGGCAGCTCCCAGGTCCACGGGGTTCTGGCTGCGCAGGTTGCGCAGCGTCCCCGAGAGGGAAGCGAAAATTATCACCACCAGGCTTGCCGCCACGGCATGCTGGATGTCCCAGCCCACCGCGAAGATAAGAGCCGGCACGAAGAACACGCCGCCCCCAACGCCTATGAGGCCGGAGATCACTCCCCCCACCAGGCCGAGGAGTCCCAGTATTAGAAGCTCTACGAGGTCCATAGAGCGGTAAGTCTAGCGGAATCGCCCCGGCGATGGGCAGTAGAGGAGCCTCACATGAGATTAGCCGCTCTTCGGCAACTCGACCAGTTCGGTGAGGACCCCGAATGCTCCCTGCGGGTGGAGAAAGGCCATGCGGTATCCGCCGGCCCCGATGCGGGGCTCTTCGTCTATGAGCTCCACGCCGTCGGCCTTGAGGTCCCGGAGCGCGGCCCGAAGGTCCTCGACCTGGAAGGCGACGTGGTGGAAGCCCTGCCCCCGCTTCTCGATGAACTTGCCGACGGGCGAGTCCGGGCGGGTCGGCTCCACGAGCTCTATCATGGACTCGCCGACCGGGAACATCACGGCCCTTATGCCCTGCTCCTCCACCTCCTCGGGCTCGCTGGGCGAGACGCCGAAGTGGGTCTCGTAGAAGCGGGTGGCGACGTCGAGGTCCTCCACCGCATAGCCGAGGTGGTAGATCTTCTTCAGCACGCTCACAGCTCGCCGCCTCTCCGGGCCGACCTACAACTCCTGGTCCGTCAGGTCGGCCCACTCGGCGCGGGAGGAAGCCTTGTCGAGCACCTCGGCCATATGCAGGGCGTCGTCCTCGCTGAACCGCCGGCGTCCACCCTCGGGGATGAAGGTGTAGACCCGTCCGTCACCGTAGTGGACCACTATCCGCTCGACGCCCGCGTCCGAGGGGCGCGGTCCCTGCATCCTCCGGCTTCGCTCTATCCCGTGCATCCGGTCTCCTATCTACTGCCGCTGCTGCTTGCGCATCGAAGCGGTCAGGGACTCCACGTAGGCCGACATCTGGTGCAGTTCGTAGGAGCCGAACTCCTTGGAGAGCCGCGGCCGGAAGACGTCCTCGTCGCCGCTATCGTACTCCAGGGAGATCTCCTGGATGCCGTAGGGGTCGAGCCTCCCCCCCATGTCTAGCGGGGTCCCGCGCCATCCCTTGTTTCCGTTTTCTGCCAAACCCTCTCCTCTTCTACTATGCGCCTGCAGGGCGTATTTTCCCTACTCTAGGTCGCTCGGTACCACGAGGACCGGCAGCGAGGACTCGCGGACCAGCGAGCTGGATACGCTGCCCTGCACGGTGGAGCGGAACCAGCCGAGGCTCCGGTTGCCCACCACTACCATACCGATATCCCCGTCCCTCATGGCCTTGAGTACCTCGTCGGCCGGGTCTTTGCCGGCGATTACGTGCGACTCCGCGACGGAGCCGCCGGCCTGCTCGACCTCCCGCACCGTGTTGTCGAGGAACTGGCGGGCCCTTCCCGCCGGGCTGTTCTCTCCCGACCCCGTATCATTGAAGTCCTCGGAATTCGAGATGTCCTTACCGACGTGGATCACCCGGAGCTCGGATCCGGTGCCCTCCGAGATGTCCGCCGCTGCGCGGGCGGCCGGGGCCGAGTCTTCGGTCCCGTCGTTGGCCAACAGAATCTTTGTCGGGAAGAACGCCATCTCCGTGTCCTCCTGTAGGTCCCTCTATACACCAGCGGTGCGCTCTTTCGAGGGTCTCTGGACCTCTCACTGTGGGTAGGATCATACCAAGATTTGCCCTCTATAGGGGCCACAGGGGCGCGGCGGCGGCGAGCGCCGGGGCGATGAGGAGCGCCGGGAGCATGTTGGCGACCCGTACCTCGCGAAGCTCCAGAAGCCCGAGCCCCAGCCCGAAGATGAGCACGCCCCCCGTGGCGGTCGCCGCGGAGATCATCCCTTCCGTCACCACCCCCTGTACCGAGCCGGCCGCGGCCGTGATGGTCCCCTGCACGGCGAGCACGGTCCCCGCGGAGAGCATCACCCCCCAGCCGAGGACCGAGGCGAAGGTCAGCGACGCGACGCCGTCGAGCGCGCTCTTCAACGCCAGCAGGCTGTAGTCCCCCGTCAGACCATCCTCCAGAGAGCCCAGGACCGTCAGGGGACCGACGCAGAAGAGCAGGCTGGTCGTCACGAAGGCCCGGCTCACCGGGCTCTCTCCCCGGGAGAACCGCCCCTCCAAATAGTCCCCGAAGGCGCGGAGGCCGGCGTCTATACGGAGCGCCTCGCCGACCGCGAGCCCGGCGACCACGCTCACGAGCGGGACCAGAGGGTTCTGGTGCTCCAGGAAGTTCGCCACCCCTACGAGGAGCGTCACGATGCCTATGGCGTCGAGCGCCGACCGGCGGAAGGCCGCCGGCAACCGTCCGCCGACCAGGGTGCCCACTCCGCCGCAGACCAGGACGGCGACGACGTTTATAGCGGTCCCGATGCCCATGAGCCCCGGAGTATATAGGCGGGGCTAATGAGAATCTCTATGAAAATGTCAAGTCGCAGATGGGGCCTTCTGGAAGGTAGTCCCATCACGCAGCATCGCCCACAAAACGTTCACTCTCCTCCGGGCCAGAGCGATCAGAGCTTGGGTGTGTTTCTTTCCTTCAGCCCGCTTGCGATCGTAGAAGACCCTGGAGTCTGGGGAACTTCTAAGGCTGGCGAAGGCCGACTGGTAGAAGGCGTACTTCAGCGCCTTGTTTCCGCCACGCATCCTCTTGTCGTTACCGACCCGCTTTCCAGAGTCGTGGGCAGCGGGCACAAGACCTGCATAGGCAGCGAGATGGTCGGAGCTCTCGAAGGCAGTGAGATCTCCGGCGGCGACCAGGAACTCCGCGCCGAGGATCACCCCCATACCCGGCAAGCTAGTAAGGATCTGTGCCTCCTCTCGGGCGAAAAAACGCTCTCGGAGCTCTCCATCGAGAGCCTCGATGCTCTCCTTGAGGCAGAGCACCTCGCCAGCGAGCTCGGAGACGATTGCGGCAGCTACACCTTCGGCGGGCAGAGTGACGTTCTGGGCCTTGGCCGCAGTGAGGGCTTTCTGGGCGAGGCCTTCGGCTCCTTTGACCCCACGGTTCTTGAGGAAGGCCGCGAGGCGCTTGCAGCCCAACTTACGGATAGCAGCCGGAGTCTGGTAGCTAGAGACCAGGATCAGAGCGCCCCGGTTGTTCAGATCCAGTTCCCGCTCCAGAGCCGGAAACGAGGACAGGAGCTTCTCTCGCAGCCGGGTGATGGTCCTGGTCTGGTCGGTGACCAGTTCTCGGCGGCGACCGAGCAGGAGGTCGAGCTCTGCCAGGTCGCTCTCACTAGGAGCGAGCTCACCGAAGTCCGAGCGCATACGGGCCTGGTCGGCGATGATGTGAGCATCGCGGGCGTCAGTCTTGGACTCACCACGATAGCCGTCACGAGCCCGATCTACAGCCAGGCCCGGCAGGTAGAGGATCTTCTGCTCACGTTCCCACAACAGCCCCAGAAGCAGTGCTGCGGAGCCTCCAGGCTGATCCACAGCCCAGACGACCTCCTCGGCGAGGGAGAGGGCCTCGTCGATGAGCTTGGCGAGGTTGGCTTCGTCGTTAATGACCTTGCGAGAGAGCAGCTTCTCGCCGGAAGCATCGCTTAGATGAGCCCAGTGGACTTCCTTGCCGGCATCGATACCGGCCCAGATTTTCGGCTGCGCTTCTTTCATGATCACCCCCGTATTACGATCAGCAGTCCGCCCTCGGAGGACCCCGCCGACGGCTCCCTACGTAGCGAAAAGTCTTTGACTTCGCCGATCTCTATGAGCGGTCGGAGCCTCCAGAGGGACCGAGGGGCGATTCTCATCAAGCCATCGTACGGCAGAGTCCACAAAGCCATCCTCGGTCCCCTTGGGCGTCATCGAGGAACTGTACCCAGACGACACACAAAATGGTAGGGAGTCCTCTTATCTGTATAATTACCGACCGTCGTAGTGAACGCTCTAACAGCGCGGGGAGCTGGTATTTTTGGACCTCTACGAGCATCAAGGTAAAGAGCTTCTCAGGAGTTACGGTCTGGAGACGCTCGACGGCGTGGTAGCCACGACCCCGGAAGAGGCGCGGGAGGCGGCCCAGTCCCTGGGTGGCACGGTCGCGATCAAGGCGCAGGTACTGACGGGGGGCCGCGGCAAGGCCGGGGGTATAAAGGTCGTCCACAGCCCCGAGGAGGCCGAGGAAGCGGCGCGCCGGATCCTGGGCATGGACATAAAGGGGCACACCGTGCGCCGGGTGCTCGTCGAGAGCGGGGCCGAGATCTCGAGCGAGATGTACCTCTCGGTGACGGTGGACCGCCAGGAGAAGAAGCCCTTGATACTCTTCTCCACCGAGGGCGGCGTGGACATCGAGGAGGTCGCCGAGAGGGACCCGGAGGCCATCGTCCGGCTCTATGTGGACCCGCTGCTCGGTCTGCTCCCCTTCCAGCTCCGCCAGCTCGGCTTCTCCGCCGGGCTAGAAGGCGAGGTCGCCAAGGGCGTCGGCAGGACGCTCACGAACCTCTACAAGGCCTTCGAGGGCTCCGACGCGAGCCTGGTCGAGATCAACCCGCTGGCCGTCACCAACGACGGGCGGGTCCTGACGCTCGACTCCAAGGTCACCATAGACGACTCGAGCCTCTTCCGGCACCAGGAGATCGCCGACCTCCACGACGTGGCGGCGGCGGACCCCGGCGAGCAGCGGGCCCAGGAGGCAGGCCTGCAGTACGTGAAGCTAGAGGGCAACGTGGGAATCCTCGGCAACGGCGCGGGCCTCGTGATGTCCACGCTGGACGTCGTAGCCCAGGCCGGGGGCGAGCCCGCGAACTTCTGCGACGTCGGCGGCGGCGCGGACGCCGAGAGGATCTCGACCGCCCTGGACATCGTGACCTCGAACCCCAAGGTAGAGTCCGTCCTCTTCAACATCTTCGGCGGCATCACCCGGGGCGACGAGGTGGCCCGGGGCCTCCTCTCCGCGCTGGACCGCACGGACCTCGACCTCCCCATAGTGGTCCGGCTCGACGGCACCAACGCCACCGAAGGCCGCGAGATACTGGCCGAGAACACCCCCCCGAACGTACACACCGAAGAGACCATGCTCGATGCGGCCCGGAGGGCCGTGGAGCTGGCCCGCGAGGGAGGACGGTAAGTGCCGATACTCGTAGACAACAACACGCGCCTCGTAGTCCAGGGCATCACCGGCCGGGAGGGAGCCTTCCACACCGGCCGCATGCTGGAGAGCGGTACCCGGGTCGTCGCCGGCGTAACGCCCGGCAAGGGCGGCCAGGAGGCCCAGGGAGTCCCGATCTTCAACACCGTCGGCGAGGCCGTGCGGGAGACCGGGGCCAACGCCAGCGTGATCTTCGTCCCCGCAGCCTTCTCGGGAGACGCGATCTTCGAGTCCCTCGACGCCGGTATCGAGACCATCTGCTGCATTACCGAGGGCGTCCCCGTCCACGACATGCTCAAGGTCTCCAACTACCTGCCCCTCAAGGACGCCACGCTCATAGGCCCCAACTGCCCCGGCGTCATCTCCCCCGGCAAGTCCAACGTCTCCATCATGCCCCGCGACATCTTCACCCCCGGCAACGTCGGCGTCGTCTCCCGCAGCGGCACGCTCACCTACCAGGTCGTCAATGAGCTGACACAAAGACACATCGGCCAGTCCTCGGCGGTCGGCATCGGGGGAGACCCGATCATCGGGACGAGCTTCGTCGAGATCCTGGAGAAGTTCGAGGCGGACCCGGAGACGGAGTGTGTCGTGATGATCGGGGAGATCGGGGGCAACGCCGAGCAGCTCGCCTCGGAGTACGTGCAGGGCGAGATGAGGACCCCCGTGGTCTCCTACATAGCGGGCTTCACCGCCCCCGAGGGCAAGACCATGGGCCACGCGGGCGCCATCGTCTCCGGCGGCGAGAGCACCGCCCAGGCCAAGAGCGAGGCGCTCCAGCGGGCGGGCATCCGGGCCGCCACGAACCCTTCGGAGGTCGGCTCCCTTGTGGCCGAAGCACTCGGCGTCCGCTCCTAACCCGGAGCCCGCGAACCCGTACGTCAGGGGTCCCGCGGCACCGCGCTGCGGGGCTCCCTTTCGCCCGGCCCTGCGGTTTGCAGAGGTCTCTTGCGGGGCATTTATAACCAGAGACACGATATTTTTCGAAGGCCGCGAGGTGAGCCAAGACCCCAACGCCGGTCTGAACCGCCGGCTCAACATAATCCTCTCCGTAGTAGCCGTGCTGTTGGGCGTCGGCATCATGGTCTCCGCGCTCTTCGACCTCGGTCCTCCCGCCGGCGTGGTGCTGGCCCTCGGGGCGGTCGTGGCCGTCTACGGTCTGGTACGACTTTATATCAGCAGGAACCGGTAGCCTTGGCGGGGGCCGTAGAGATGCCGGCGATCTCCTGCGCCGGTGAGGTCCGGGGGTTAATATGCACCGGTCGGAGTGGCTCTGCGGGTGACGGACGGGAGAGGCGATGCGGGTCTTTATCGTTGGGGCGGGCGAGGTCGGTTTCAGCACGGCCCAGATGCTCTCCAGAGAGAAGCACGACGTAACGGTGGTGGAGCAGGATCAGGAGCTGGTGGACCGGGTCTCCGACCAGCTCGACGCGATGGTGCTGCAGGGCAACGGCGCCAGCCCGAAGCTCCTGGCGGATATAGGGGCGCGCAAGACGGAGCTCCTGGTAGCCGTCACGGACTCCGACGAGGTGAACATAACCTGCTGCCTCGTCGCCAAGGCCCAGGGCGTCAAGAGGACCGCCGCCCGCATCCGCAACAACGACTACTACGACTCCAAGGACCCCTTCGCCACCGACGTCCTCGGCATAGACTTCGTCATACACCCGGAGAGGACGGCGGCCGAGGAGATCCTGGAGGCCCTCCGCGTGCCGGGCACGGTGAACGTCGAGGTCTTCGGGGAGCGGAACATAGAGGTCGCGGAGGTGGTGCTGAAGGACGACTCCCCGGCGATAGGCCGCTCGATAAAAGAGGTGAATCTGCCGGAGCGCAGCCTCATAGTGGGCGTGGTGCGCAGCAGAGAGGCGATGGTACCCCGCGGCGACACGCTCCTCAGGGAACAGGACCACGTCTTCCTTATCAGCGAGCGGCGGCGCATCCACGAGGTGGTCGGGGCCGTGAACAAGAGCACCTCCAGGGTGGAGGAGGTCATGATCTTCGGCGGCGGGCGCATCGGCCTGCGGCTGGCCCTGGCGCTCGAGCGAGACGGCGTCTCGGTAAAGGTCATCGAGAAGGACGCCGAGCGGGCCGAGTACGTGGCTACCCGCCTGCGCAAGGGACTGGTGCTCCACGACGAGGGCGTCTCCCGGGAGTTCCTCCTGCAGGAGGGCGTCAACCACGCGGACGCCTTCGTGGCCTGCACGGGCGACGACCGATCCAACCTCCTGGCGAGCATGTACGCCCGCCAGCTCGGGGCCCGGCTGACCGTAGCCATAATGAGCCGGGCGGAGTTCTCACCGCTCTCGGAGGCGCTCGGCGTGGACATCCCCATAGCCCCGCGCCTCCTGACGGCCGGGGCCATCCTGCGCTTCGTGCGCCAGGGCGAGGTCGTCGCCGTGCACCTGATGGAGAACGGGGCGGAGATGGTAGAGGTCCGCGTGACCCGCAAGTGCAAGGTCGCCGGCAAGAGGCTCGCGGATGCCGGGTTCCCGCCGGGGGCCATCGTGGGCGCCATCATGCGGGGCAAAGAGGTAATAATCCCGACCGGAAGCGACACCCTGGAGGCCGGCGACGACGCCGTGGTCTTCTCTATAGGCTCCGTCGTAGACGAGGTCGAGCGGCTCTTCTCCCGCTAGGGCACCCCGACTATGTCCCCGAAGGTTATAGCCAGCGTGCTCGTGGCCGTGTTTTTCCCCGCCGCAAATGGTGTACGGTACTATCGTTTTGCACGCTAAATTCGTAATCAACGTGCTCTGCGCCATGGTCGCCGCTGTGGGGCTGTCGATGCTCTTCCCCGCAGGTTACTCTCTGTTCGCGGACGACGGTCTCCTGGCAGCCTTCCTCCTGCCGGCCGTTTTGGCTGCCGTTGGAGGGACCGGTTCTTTCTTTCTCACCAGAGAACGGGCGCCGTACGTGTCGATCCGGGACGTGTTCCTCATGGTCGTGCTCGGCTGGATAGCCGTGGCCCTCGTGGGCTCCGCGCCGTTCGTACTCTCCGGGACTACGGGCTACGTGGAGGCCCTCTTCGACTCCATGGCAGGCTTCACGACCACCGGAGCCTCTACCCTATCACCAGAGGAGATCCCTCCCTCGCTCCTGCTGTGGCGGAGTATGAGCCAGTGGATCGGGGGTATAGGCATCGTGCTGCTCTTCGTCGCCGTGGCGCCGCTGGCGGGGTTCGGTGCCTCGAACCTCTTCTCGGCCGAGATGGCAAACCCTATCCCCGAGAGGATGACCCCGAGGATCGGGCAGACGGCCAAGATCCTGTCCTACGTCTACCTGGGGCTCACGCTGGGGGGTATAGC
>JACCZN010000189.1 GCA_013695915.1 Rubrobacter sp. | reverse complement strand
CCACTTCGGGTACGAGTAGTAGTTCCAGAGCTCCCAGAAGAAGCCGCAGACGAGGGCACCGAGGGCCAGCGCCACCACGGGCCGCCAGTCCCCCTGCCGCAGGTACCCGAGGAGCGAGCGGCGTCCGAGCCAGGCGTTTACCGGCTCGGCCAGAAAGAAGACCGAGCCCCAGACGAGTGGGTAGAAATAGGTCGGCCAGATCAGGGGCAAGGCGAGCATGGCGATGCCGATGCCGAACATCGCGTTCAGTACACGTGGCGTCGGCACGAGGCGCGGACCGTCCGCGAGGCGGCGCATCCAACCCGCGGAGCGCACCAGCTCGGCGGTGCCGAACACGGCCGGTACTACCGTAGAGAACGAGAGCGAGGCGAGAAGGACGTACGTCAGGCCACTCGTCTGCTCGCCCCCGAGGTACTGCCAGTTCTGCGTGCGCCAGTTAAAGAACTCGAAGAGCCACCAGATCGCCGCCGAGCACACGAAGAGCAGCGCGAACCCGCCCGGCGAGCGGGTCAGTATCGAGGTGCCGCGCCGGCGCAGCACGAGCGCGTCCACCAGGAGCACGTAGCCGAGCCACAGCGGGAAGAACAGGACGTGGGTGCGCAGGCCGGGCAGCAGCCAGTTCAGGAGCCAGAAGAGCAGGACCAGCGAGAGACCGACCCAGCCGTAGAACGCCAGCTCCGGCATCCGGCGTAAGACGCGCTTGGCTAGCGGGCGTCTCACGGGCAGGTACCCGGCCCCCGGCGTCGCTGCCAGAGGCCGGTCCAACCCCTCGGGTTACGAGGTCCATCACGCTCCGTGCGCGGCATCTGCGGGATCCGTCCTTTCCAACTCGTCCCGCTCCCTCCGTCGAGAGAGCCTGCGGTCTGCACGGCCCGGACCGGGCGCAACCCCCAGTATATCCTCGCTCCGGCGGGGCGGTAAGCCGGTCTCCAGCCAGAGGCCTCAGCCTGCCCCCGGCCAGAACCGGTGTTGCGAGCCGTAGCGAGACCCGTTACGGAACATGGTCGTTACCGGTCCTCGACGAGAGTCGGTGTACCGGCGGGTCCGGGGTGCTCGCGGGTGTGCCGGAGCGGGGTCTTCTACTGGTAGCTTACGACGGCGGGCGGCGGGTCTAGCTGCAGGACCTGCCGGGGGTTGAGCAGCGGGATGTCTTGCTGGTAGAAGAGCTTGAAGCCGCCGTACTGCACCGGCTCGTCGCGTACCAGCGCATCGTACTTGCCGAACTTGCCCTCCGGCAGGCCGAAGCCGTCGGCGTGGACGACCATCTGCACGTTCTCCACGGGGCCGAGGAGTTCCTTGCGCTCGATCATGAAGGGCTCGAACTGGTGGGCCACCAGGACCTTCGGCGGCAGGTCCTCGCGCTCTACGAGCTCGGAGAGCGTTTGGGCGGCGGCCATGATCTCCGCAGCGTCCGTGCTGCCGATCTCCTGGCCCGGGATCTGGCCCGGCGACATGTCCCACTCGGGGTCTATCGCCAGGTGTACGTAGGGCCGTTCGAGGAAGGGCATTATCGCCTCGACCTCCTCGGCCACGGTGCTGTAGCCGATCTGCACGTCCAGAAGCAGGAGGAAGTCGTTCTCCTCAGCGAGGTCGGCGTACTCCTCTATCACCTCCGGGGGGGTCCTGATCAGGTAGTCCCCCTGGTCGGTGGGCTCCGGCTGGGCTACGGAGGCGATCAACTCTATGGTCGGTATCGCCGGTAGGGAGGGATCGGCCTCGGTGTAGGAGTCCGCCCGCTGCTGGAGGCTCTCCACCAACTGCTCGGGCCCGAGCTCCCCGAGCACGCCCATCTGGTCCGAGAAGGGATGCCCGTAGTAGCTCACGAGCCGGTGGTCGACGAGCGGCCCTCCGGTCCGGTCCTGGACCCCCGGCGCCAGGGTGTCGGGCCTCTCTCCCGAGCCGGCCTCCGTGCTCTCCCTGTCCCCGCCGTTCTGCGCAGCACCGGTAGACTCCCCTCCGGCCTCGGGCTCCTCCCCGGCGTCCTGCTCCTCCGCCGGTCCTGGTACGCCGTCCCCGATCTGGGAGTCTAACTCCGCAGCATCGGACCCGCCGCAGCCGCGCAGAAAGAGCAACGAGAGCAGCAGGAGCAATACGACAGGCACGACGCCTACAAGGAGCAAGCGGCGGCGTTTACGGAGGCGTCGGTTTCTGGAGTAGGCGCTGGCTCCCATAGAGATGCCGCGAGTATAGTGACAGCGGCCCGCCCCGCGCAACCCCCGGCGGGACTTTTCCCGCAGGGCCTCTCCGGAAGCTCTAGTAGAACTCTTCGTAGATGGTGACCCTGCAGCTCCCGGAGTCCAGCACGGCCCGGCTCCGGAACGGCGGCTGCGGAGAGGCACCGAGCTTTCCGGGGAGGTATGATCCCACCGTCAGCCGAGGTACGGTTCGCCGCGAGAGGCAGCGTCCAGAGGAGGAGAAGATGGGTACCACAGGATTGCCGGAGGACTTCCCGCGGCCGTCACCGGCTGCGGCACCAGCCCCGGACCTCGGAGACTTCGAGGAGCGCCTGGAGCACCGCTACGCGGAGAACGGCCTCGACGGCACGAGCATCCACTACGCCGCCGCCGGTGAGGGGCCGCTCGTGGTGATGCTCCACGGCTTCCCGGACTACTGGTACACATGGCGGCACCAGATGGCGGCGCTCGCCGGGGACTACCGGGTGGCGGCCGCCGACCTGCGCGGCTACAACCTCTCCGGCAAGCCAGAAGGCATCGAGGGCTACGGCATGAAGCTCCTGCTCGGGGACGTGGCAGCCGTGATCGAGGGCGAAGCCCGCGAGGACGCCGTCGTAGTCGGTCACGACTGGGGCGGCGCCATAGCCTGGCAGTTCGCCGCCCGCTTCCCGCAGATGACCCGGCGGCTCGCGGTGCTGAACCTCCCCCACCTCTCCGGCCTCACCCGGGAGCTAGCCGAGAACCCCGAACAGCGGCGGGCAAGCGCCTACACCCGCTACTTCCAGGAGGAGGACGCACACGAGGCACTCGACGCCGAGCGCCTCGGCCGCTGGGTCTCGGACCCCGCCGCCCGGCAGAAGTACGTAGCGGCCTTCGAGCGCTCGGACTTCGAGGCGATGCTCTTCTACTACAAGCGCCACTACCCGCGCGAGCCCTACCGGGCACTCGGCCCCCCGGAGAGCCGGGTACAGGCGCCGGTCCTGCTCGTCCACGGCCTCGAAGACCCATACCTCTTCCCCGCCGCCCTGAACGGCACCTGGGAGTGGGTGGACGGAGAACTCACCCTCGTCACCGTGCCGGGCGCCGGGCACTTCGTCCAGCAGGACGCCGCAGACCTCGTGTCCCGGACGCTCGGAAGCTGGCTCTCGCGGTAGTTGGGCCCCTGCGCGTCTCAGCCGGGCTTGCGGCAGACCACGGTCATCGCATAGCTCTCCTCCGCGGCCTCGGCGGTCGGGTACGCGAGCAGGTACGAGAGAGACCGGATCACGCCGGGCTCCCGCACGGTGGTGCTCCGCCCGAGCCGCTCGGCGATGATGCCGCGGCGGAACAGCTCCGTCTCGCGGCGCAGCAGGCGGTTGGAGAGCGGCTGTCCCAGGCGGTAGAGCACCTCGAAGCCCGAGCCTTCGAGCGACCCGCACAGCGACTCGTAGGTGAAGAGCTGGCGGTGATGACGGTTCGCCGGGAGCCCCGCGGCGTCGCGGGCCTCGTACGCGGCGTTCGGCACCGAGCAGATAAAGGCCCCACCCGCCCCGAGCGCGCGGTAGATGCTCCCGAGCGCCGCCCGCGGGCTCTCGAGGTGCTCCAGGGTCTCGAAGCAGACCGCCGCCCCGGCCTCGCCCGCACCCACGGGCAGGTCCTCCGCACCGGAGACGAGCAACTCTATACCCTCTCCGGCGTAACGGGTACCGGCGGCCTCCAGCGCCGCGGGGTCCGGGTCCACGCCGACGACCCGCCCGGAGGCGCGGCGGAGCTCCGGCAGGCCGTAGCCCAGGCCGCAGCCGACATCAAGGACCGTCCCCCGGTGGTTGCGGCTGGCGAGGTAGTCGGCAGCGAAGAGGTAGCGGCCGAGGTGCTCCAGCTTGACCCAGAGGTACGGGCTCTCCCCGTCGTACGGGTCTACCTGCTCCCAACCTTCGGCGCCGTAACCCGTCACCTCCGGGACGGCGCTTACTCCGCGGCGGAGCCTGCGGCGGAGCCGACGGCCGGACCCACGCCGACCCCGTAGCCGAGGTCCTGCTCGGCGCGTTCCAGCCAGTACCGGCTCTCGAAGAGCGCGAAGGGGCTCCCGCGGCCGTCGCGGACTATCTCCACCCCCCGGCGGCCGTCGAGCGCTCCGGCGGACGCCTCGTCCACGCGGCGGCAGACGTCGAACGGGGCCCGGCGGGTCGAGAGCGGAGCACCGAACTCATGCTCCATCCGGTACGCAGCCACCTCGAACTGCAGCGGCCCGACCGCCCCGAGCACCGGCTCCTGTGCTCCGGTGTGCGAGCGCTGGAGCACCTTGACCGCGCCCTCCTCGGAGAGCTGCTCCAGGCCGCGGCGGAACTGCTTGTACTTGCTCGTATCCCGGTTGCGCGCCAACAGGAAGTGCTCCGGCTCGAACTCGGGGATGCCGGGGAAGGAGATAGGTCTCTCCGAGTAGACGGAGTCTCCGACCCGCAGGCCCCCGGCGTTCACGAGCCCCACGATGTCACCGGGGATGGCCTCCTCCAGCGTGGACCGCTCTTCGGCGAACATCTGCTGGGCGTGCCGGGTGGGTACCGTCCTGCCGCTCGGGGCGTGGGTCACGGGCATGCCGCGCTGGAACCGGCCGGAGCAGACCCGGACAAAGGCTACCTGATCCCGATGGCGGGGGTCCATGTTCGCCTGGACCTTGAAGACCAGCCCCGAGAACGGCTCGTCGAGGCCCCGCAACTCCCCGTCCGCGCCCTCCCGGGGGACCGGCCCGGGGGCGAGCTCGACCACGGCCTCCAGGAGCTGACGGACGCCGAAGTTGGAGAGCGCGCTGCCGAAGAAGACCGGCGTCAGCTCGCCGCCGAGGAAACTTTCCCGGGCGGCCTCGTCGAAGCCCGCGCCGACGGCGTCGAGCAGACCGAGCTCCTCCCGGGCGGCCTCGTAGATGCCGGGGCTGCAGAGCTCTGCAGCCTCCTCGAAGGGCACCGACGCCTCGGAGCCCGCGGAGGCGCCGTGGGCGGTGCGGCCGTGGCGCACGAAGCGGCCGGTGCTCCGCTCCACCACCCCCTCGAAGTCCGGGCCGTTGCCGACCGGCCAGATGACCGGCGCGGTCTCCAGCCCGAGGGTCTGCTCTATCTGGTCTATCAGCTCCAGCGGCTCCCGGGAGGGCCGGTCCATCTTGTTCACGAACGTGATGATCGGGACCCCCCGCATCCGGCAGACCTCGAAGAGCTTGAGGGTCTGCGGCTCGAGGCCCTTGGCGGCGTCGAGCACCATGAGCGCGCAGTCGGTGGCGTACAGGGTGCGGTAGGTGTCCTCGCTGAAGTCCCTATGCCCCGGCGTGTCCAGGAGGTTCAGCCGGTAGTTCCCATAGGTAAGGCCGAGCACGGTAGAGGAGATCGAGATCCCGCGCTGACGCTCCATCTCCATCCAGTCCGAGCGCGCCGCCGCCTGCTTACGGCTCTTGACCGCCCCGGCGAGCTGGATGGCACCCGAGTAGAGCAGGAACTTCTCCGTGAGCGTCGTCTTGCCCGCGTCCGGGTGGGAGATGATGGCGAACGTCTTCCTCGGCGACTCGCCGGGGCTTCCCGACGCTCCCCCTTCTCTCTCTGACTTCTCCCTCTCGGCGGCTCTCTGCATCCTGGCTCCCGGCTGTCGTCTCTGGATCCGGCAGCGGCCACGCCCCGCAAGGGGACGGCGCTACCGGCGGAACTCGAAGGGAGACTCTACCTCACTACGCAGCATCCTTGCAGGCGGACCGGGGGCGAGCCTGGGGCGGACCTCAGGTCCTGCCGAACTCGCGTAGCAGCTCCGAGAGGGAGAGGCGCTTCACTATGGGGCGGCCGTGGGGGCAGACCTCACTGAACCTGGTCCCGGACCACTCCCGCAGCAGCTCTTCCATCTCCTCCCGTGTGAGGCTCTCCCCGAACCGGGTGGAGCCCCGGCAGGCGAGGGCCTTGGCGAGGTCCTCCCCTCCCGCGAGCGCCTCGACCGCCGCCCGCAGCGCCTCCTCCGGGTCCGTGACCTCCCGGGGAGCGGAGAGCACCCTGACGGCGTCGGCTCCGAAGGGCTCCACCAGGAAGCCGAGGACCGCGAGCTCCTCCTCGAAGGCCCAGACCTCGGGGGCGAGGTCCCGGGGTAGCCGGGCTACGGTGGGCCGCGGGAGAGCGTTGGGCTCTCTTCTGAGGTTCTCGGAGAGCCGTTCGTAGAGGATGCGCTCGTGGGCTCCGTGCTGGTCGAGCAGGATCAACTCTTCCCCCCTCTCCGCCAGGATGCACCGGCCGGCGAACTGGCCGATGGGCCGCAGCTCTCCCGCGGGCTCCTCTTCCGGGGCTCCGTCCCCGGCCGTCCGTTCCGGGGCGAGCGCCGACCGGATGGTACCGACTATGAGGGGGTAGGCCGAGCGCCCGCCCCGCAGTCGGACCGCGCTCTTGGCCGGGTGTACGTTCACGTCCACCTCGCCGGTGCCGAGCTCCAGCCGGAGGAACGCCGCCGGGTGCCGGCCCTTCGGGAGCAGGTCCGCGTAGGCCCGGGAGACCGCGGGTGCGAAGGCGTCGGCGTCCACGACCCGCCCGTTTACCGTTACGTGGAGGTAGCGCCGGGTCGGGAAGGCCACGGAGAGCGGGCTCACGAACCCGCCGAC
>JACCZN010000200.1 GCA_013695915.1 Rubrobacter sp. | reverse complement strand
GCGGAGACGAGTCCAAGAAGTCCGAGGGGAAGCGAGACCAGAACAAGGGCAACGTCAAGGACAAGAAGGGCAAGCTCAAGGACCTCGTCGACTAACAGGAAGAGCCAGGGCTCAGCAGCGAGGGCCGGGACTCTTCCCGGCCCTCGCTGCGTCCGAACGGTGCCCCTCCGAGCAGGATACCGGGGGTGGCTAGACGAACTTCTTGTAGACCCCGATGTTGGTGGTGTCCCGGACGCCGAGGGCTTCCTTGAGGTCCCCGAGGCTCGCGCCGCGCCGGAGCAGGCGGACGGCGAAGGTGTGCCGCAGGACCATGGGCGAGACGCGCCACATGCCGACCTGGTCGCAGCGCTTCCAGATCGCGTTCTGCAGGGCCTTCGAGGTGGTGACGGGCCGGGCGGCCCGGCCCACGACCAGCTCCGGCGTCTTGTCGGCGCGGATGTCGAGGTAGCGGCGGAGGTAGCCTACCGTCCCGGCGGAGAGGCGGAGGGTGCGGGGAGCGAGGTGAGAGCCCGGACCGCCGAGGCCTATCCGGGCGGCTTCGAGGTCCACGTCCTCGCGGAGTAAACCCCGGATCTCACTCACCGTCACGCCCGTGTCGAGCATCAGGGATACGACGGCCGCGTCGCGGGCGGCGTCCTTGTTGTTAATGGGGAACGAGAGGAGTTGGTCGGCCTCCTCGTCTTCTAGCAGCGTGATCCTCTGGTCCAGCGGTTGATGTACCGGCTCTATGGGGTCGAAGTCGAGCCCGGAGTCCGTGGAGGTCCTCACCCAGTTCAGGAAGCGCCGGACGGCGGCGTCCTTGCGGTAGACGGTGAAGCGTTTGCGCCGGGACTCCAGGAGGTGGTTGCGGAACTCCATGACCTCGCCGACCCGGACCTCCTCTGCCTCCTCGACCTCCCTCTCGGAGAGGAAGCTTGCGAACTCCCGGAGGTCGGCCTCGTAGAACTCCGCTGTGCGCGGGCTGGTCTCCGGGTCGTCTGCCAGATGGGCGGTGAAGTCCTCGATCAGGGTCGCGAGCTTCACAGGCACCTCCTAGCCGCGGGTAGCCAGGTGTCGCTCAATGGTGTCGTGGGCCGCGTTGATCTGGGCCGTAAGCCGCTCGGCCTTGACCCTTTTCTCGGGGTCGGAGAACCTGTCGGGGTGGAAGCGCTTGACGAGGTCCCGGCGCTTGCGGTGGACCCCTTCGAGCCCCGTGCCCGTGTCGAGCCCGAGCCGCTCGTAGGCGGCCAGCACGTTCGGCGGGTACTTCTTCGGCATCCACGTCCGGGCGCCGAGGCCTTCGCTGCGGCGCTCTCTGGCCCGTTCACGCTCCTCGCTCGCGGCCTCCTCGGCCTCGCGCTCCCTCTCCGAGGCCCGCCACTCCTCGGAGGCGCCCTTCCAGGCGGCCTCGAAGGCCCGCCGCACGGTCTCGCCCCGCTCACGGCCCGTGCGCAGCGTCTCCCTAGCGCGATCGTTGAGGCGCTCGTCCTCCTGGAGGTTCGTCATAAACCCCCGGGCGAGACGGCCCAGACGGCGCGGGATGCTCACGAGCTCCTGCTACCGCCCCTCTCGTCGTCGGCGAGCGGCCCCTGGCGGCGGATGATCCTGGTCTTGTCGTCGTCGAGGGGCTCGAGGACCTGGGTCTCGTCGTCCACGGGCTCCCCGTCGGGCTCGAAGCCGCCCTCCTCGGCGAGGCCCGAGCCCGAGCCCTCCTCGGGTATCTCGAAGAAGTCCTGCACGAGCTCCACGTCCTTGAGGCCCTGGTTGGCCTCGGAGATCCTCCGTTCCTCCTCGGAGACCCCGTAGTCCCGGGCCTCCTGAGCCTTCTCTATCTGATCCTGCAGGGAGTTGACGACTTCTTCGGTCTTCTCCTCGAGCTCCTCCATCCTGTTCTGGCTGAGCTCTATCCGGGACTCGAGCTTGGTCTGGCGCATCCTGGTGGACCGTCCGAGCTCCTCGACCTTTATCCCGGCGGCGATTAGCGTCTGGCGGACGATGCGGACCGCGGCCTGCCGCGGCACCTCCTCCGGGAGGTCCTTTATTACCTCGGCCGCCTTCTCCACGGTGAAGCCGCCGAGCTCTTTCGAGTCTCCGGACTCCTCGAGCTCTCTGAGCCCCCGCTCGTCGGGAGAGCTCCCACCGCCGAAGATCAACCGGTGGAAGAAGCCCCGTCTGTTGCGGCCCTCGCTCATCTGGTCTCCAAGCTCTCCGGTATCTTTCGGGTTTCGCCGCCGGACTCGACCGGCAGCCCCTCCACGCTCCGCGTCACCTCGTCGAGGCTCCGGCGGAAGTACGAGACCTGCTCGCGGAGCCGCGCGAGGCTCCGGGTGCTCTCCGCAGAGCTCGGCGGGCCGGCGTCTACCGAGAGGAGCTCGCCCCGCAGGTTGCCTAGCAGGCTCTCTGCGCCCTCTAGCTGGGCATTGATGGTGCCTATCCCGTCGAGGATGCCGTCGTAACTTGCGAGCTCCCCCCGGCGGCCCGCGAGCGCGGTCTCGAACGGCGCCCGCAGGGACGATCCCTCTTCCAGAGCCGCGAGCTCCTCCTCGAGCTTCTTTATGCGGCGTGAGATGGCGCGGCGGTCCACGCTCTCCAGGTGCCGCCGCAGCGCGGCCCGGCGGCGGGCCAGGAGCGCGCTCTGCTCTACCTCGTCGAGGACGGTGACGAGGTCTTCGCGGAGCACCGGGGCGTACTCCCCGGGTAGCAGGTCCCAGCTCTCCAGCAGGCCGGTCTGAAGGGCCGCGAGGCGCTTCATCTGGGGCGCGGCGATGCGGTCTTCCCGGGCGACCTGGCCGAGCTCCCGGGCGTTGGCCTGAGCCCGAGCCCGGATCTCCCGGCGCGGATCCTCCCCGCGTTTCTTGAGCAACCGGCGGGCAGTGACCACGATCCCGGCGCCGCACAGCAGGGAGATCAACGACCAACTATTCGTGACCGCGATGGCTCCGACCCCGATAAAGGAGCCCAGGGGCGCCAGCCGCATCAGACCTCCCGACAGCTTGCGGTCATCGCTCATAAATACCTACCCTTCTCCCCGAGAGCCCTCGCCGGGACGTTCCCCGTCCGGCGGTCCCTCTAGCTCCCCGGGCTCCTCGCTGCCGCCGTCACCGGGCTCCAGGG
The DNA here is from genome assembly GCA_013695915.1 of Rubrobacter sp. GTDB lineage: Bacteria > Actinomycetota > Rubrobacteria > Rubrobacterales > Rubrobacteraceae > Rubrobacter_A. The sequence goes on along the minus strand of JACCZN010000200.1, from coordinate 12,943 downwards.
ATTCCGCCGAGCGGAGCCCCATCTGCAACTCCATCATCTCCAGCTCCTGCTCGGCGTCGAGGCGCTTGACGTCTACCTCGGCCTCCGAGATCTGGCGTTCCACCTCGGTCGGGCCGCCGAGCTCGCCGACGGCCTCGGCCTCGTAGGAGGACTGCCGGATGGCCTGCCGGGCCTTTTCGAGGTCCCGCGAGGAGTCTGAGAGGGAGACGTTGGAGCGGGCCTCGTTGGCGTCCCGCATGGCCCGGGAGCGCTGGTTCTCCTCCATGAGCTCCGAACGCTCGCGGACGGTCTCGTTGTAGCGGCGCTCCTGGTCGCGGAAGGCCTGCTCCATCTCCTGGGAGTTCTTCTGGGCCTCCTCGAGCTTGCCCTCTATGTCCTGCAGCGCCTTCTGGGCCTCCTGCTTCTGCTGGACGAGCTCCACGGCGGCTTCGCGCTGGCCCCGGGAGGCGAGCTCCCGCGCGCTGCGCTCCTTGGCGGTCATGGTCTTCTGTTTCTCCTGGGCCTCGTCCGCGAGCATCTTCTCGTAGGCCATCGTCCGGGCGGCGGCGACCTGCATCTTCTTGAGGTTCTCGAGCTCGTCCTGGACGGCGTTCTCCAGCAGGAGCTCGGGGTTGCGCTGCTCTACTCCCGAGACGAACCTCCCGAAGAAACCGCGGATCATCCTCGTAAACCTGCCCATCTGCGCCGCTACCCCCAGGTAGTAAGGGACCTCCAAAGTACGCAGCCGATTATACCATCGGTCCCGGACCGGCCCGATAACGGCGGCCCGCCGCGGCTACACGGCCCGGTGCCCGTTCCCGGCGCTCCGGCCCGCGAGTACCACGGTGCTGGCGGAGCCCGCCTCGAAGGCCGCCTCGAGCGCCCGCCCGGCGGCCCCGAGCAGGTCCTCCGGAGAGCGGGCATCCTGCGGATAGACGGCGGCCCCCGCTCGAGCGCCCTCCGCACCGAAGGACCCGGCAGTCGCCAGCGCCCGCCGAGCCGCGCTCTCGGCCGACCGCTCGTCGGCGCCGCCGAGGACTATGCCGAAGACAGACCCCTCTCCGGTCAGGATGGGCTCCCCGATCCGGGCGCGCACCCGCTCCAGGAGAGGCTCTATCTCACCCACGCCCCGCCCCGGGTCCACGAACACGAGCCCCACGCGCCCGCCCCTCCCGGAGGAAGCCTTCTCGGAGATCCTCTCCAAAAGCCTGGCCCCGTCCTCGTCCACCTCGTACCCCTCCCTGGTGCCCGTACCCTCCAGGTACCCGCCCAGTACCGCCGCCACGGCCGAGCCCCCGGCGAGAGCGAGCACGCCGAGCCGGAAGAGTACCTCGCCCGGGGCACCGGGCCCCGCCGTCCCGCCGAGGAGCTGCGGCAGCGCGGCCAGAGCGTAGCCGGCCAGCGCCGCGAGGAGCCCGGCGAGGCCGACCTTCAGGGTCCCGTGCAGCGCGCCGGCGAAGAGCAACGGGAAGTACAACAGGTAGAGGTCGCTAGACACGCCGCCGGTAACGAAGTTCGCGACGGCCAGGAGAGCCGCGTAGAGCGCGTAGAGCGCAACGGTGAACCCCTCGCCGAACTTCTCCTCCGGCAGCACCAGGACGGCGGCCGCGGCCGTGACCAGCACGGAGACGGTCAGGTAGAGCGGCACGAAGGAGACGGCCGGGCCGTAGAAGTCCCCGTGTACCACCACCAGCGCCAGAGCCGTAAGGCCCAGGTAGAGGACCGAGAGCCCCTTCAAGACCCGCGAGTTCAGCCAGTGATCCACCCTGCCGTTCACTGCTACGGATGATACGCCCCTCTACATGTCCTCGCTACGGAGCGCCTGCCTCCAGGGGCCGCAGGGGCTCATGGCTCCAGGGCGTCTATCCTGTCGTCCAGACGCTCCGCGCCGACGACCTGGAGGATCCAGACCGGATCCTCGCTGGAGGCGGAGTCGAGGCCCGCCGAGAGGGCCAGCTCCGGCTCGCTCTCCAGGGCCTCCCTTATCTCCGGCGACTCCTCTACCGCCTGGGGGGAGTCCTTGATCTCCTCGGGGTTGGGCAGGACGGCGGCGGCGATGTCCTGCGCGAAGCCCTCGACGAGCTCCTGCTCGGGCAGCACCTCGACCTCGCTGGTGGTGACAGAGACCTGGATGATCGAGCTGGTCGAAGGGGAGATAAAGGAGTAGAGCCAACCCCCGGAGAGACCCCCGGCATCTACCTCCGGCGGAGCCGCGCCGGCCATCGCGTAGAGGGCCGCGTCCCCCTGCTGCTCCTCGGCCGCGCTGGTAGCGTCCTCTAGCCCCGCGAGGGCAGACATCCGAGAGCCTTCCCGGACCCCGAGATCCCGCTCCCCCTCCACAGCCCCGGCGGTCTCCTCCTCCTGCACCTCCGTGGTCTCCTCCTGCGCCTCCGTGGCCTCCTCTACGGCTCCAGCGGGCGCGGTCTCCTCCCCGGCGGTCTCCTGGGTAGTCTCGCCGGTGGTCTGCGGCGGGGTCTCCTCCTCGGGACCGGCTTCTCCGTTCTCCTCTTCCTCTCCGGCGCAGCCCACTAGCACAAGCGCGAGTACGGTGAGGAGCATCAGCATTCTCGTGGGTCGCATGAGGTTCCTCTTGTCAACAATCGATGGCACGACGCCGCGCAGTGTAGCTGAGAAAGCCTTATCCTGGAACATCCGGGGCTGCTGGTAGTATTGGGACCGATGAGAGCCCTGTACTGCGTTGCCGCGTTCCTCGTGCTGCTCCCGGCGGCGTGCGGGGACGCCCGGCAGGGAGAGCAACCGGCGGAGGAGGAGAGCGTGCCGGAGCCAGTAGAGGTGGAGGAGTTGGCCGCGGGGGATGCGGGCCTCGAAGAGCCGCAGGTAATGATCTCGGCGTCGGCGGCGGAGCTCGCGGCGGCCTCTGGCGTCGAGGTGCCGGAGAGGGGCGGTGGTCTGTACATCGCGGCCCATGCCGGGGAGCGCCCGACGGGCGGGCACTCGGTAGAGGTCGAGGCTACGGGACCCGAGGGTGGCCCGGCGGAGCTCCGGGTCTCCGTCTCGGAGCCCGGGCCGGGCGACATCGCCACCCAGGCCCTGACGTACCCCTACGCCGTGGTCCTCGTGTGGCCCGCACCCCCGGACGGCAGCCTCTCCTTCGTGGACGGAGAGGGCGGGGAGCTCGGCTGGCCGGTCCGGCGGCTCTCCGGCTAGTGATCATGGCCCCTGGCGGGGCCACCTCGGATGATTGAAAATAAGGTGGAGGTTGTCGCGTGGTCCGAAGCCTGCCTCCACCACGCAGCGACCTTATTTTCACCCTAGACGCTGGTGCGGCCGTTCTATACGGGTGTGCCGGCTGCGGGACTGACCTCCACTGGCAGACCTACGTAGTTCTCCGCCAGCGAGGCCGCGGCGGACCGGGAGCTGGTGACGTAGTCGAGCTCCGCGAGCTGCAGGCGGTGCCCGAAGGCGTCCGCGCCGTCGAAGCGGTGCAGCATGGAGGTCATCCACCAGGAGAACCGCTCGGCCCGCCACACGCGGCGCAGGCAGGTCTCCGAGTACCGCGCGAGGCTCTCTGTGCGGCCCGCGCCGTAGAACTCCCGGAGAGCCTCGGAGAGGACCCGGACGTCGGCTACCGCGAGGTTCATGCCCTTGGCGCCGGTCGGCGGGACGATGTGCGCGGCGTCTCCTGCGAGAAAGAGCCTGCCGTACTGCATCGGCTCCACGACGAAGCTGCGCATGCCGACGACGTTCTTCTGGATTATCCTCCCCTCTGTCACGCTCCAGCCGTCGTCGGTGGTTAGACGGGCGTGCAGCTCCGACCAGATGCGGTCGTCGGGCCAGTTGTCCGCGGCATCGTTCGGGTCGCACTGGAAGTACATGCGCTGTATCTCGGGCGAGCGGGTGCTGACCAGGGAGAAACCGCGCTCGTGGAGAGCGTAGATCAACTCCTCCGTGGCCGGCGGGGCCTCCACGAGTATCCCGAACCAGCCGAAGGGGTACTTGCGCTCGTACTCGGCGCGGGCCCGCTGTGGGATGGAGAGCCGGGAGATGCCCCGGAAGCTGTCGGCCCCGACCACGAAGTCGCAGGAGAGCTCGCCCTCCTCGCCGCCCCGGCTGAACCGCACCCGGGGCCTCTCTGAGTCGAGGTCGTGCAGGCTACCGGCCTCGGCACCGAACAAGAGATGGCCCCCGTCTTCCAGGCGCCGGGCGACGAGGTCCTTGACGACCTCGTGCTGGCCGTAGAGCGTGACGCTCTTGCCAGTCAGCTCTCTCAGGTCTATGCGCTCCCGCCGGCCGCCGAACTGCAGGTTGATGCCGTGGTGGACGGCCCCGTCACGGCCCATCCTCTCCCCGAGCCCCGTCTCCTGCAGGAGGTCCGCGGTGCCCTGCTCCAGGACGCCGGCCCGTATCTCCGACTCCAGCTCCTCGCGGCTGCGAGACTCCAGGACGACGGACTCGATGCCCTCCCGGTGCAGCAGGTGCGAGAGCAACAGCCCCGCCGGACCACCCCCGACGATAGCTACCCGTGTATGCACGTTCGTCTCCTCCTTCGGCTCCGTGTAGCTGTGCCTTACTCGACCCGCATCTACTCCGGCCGGTCGCGAGCGTCGAGCACGCGCTGGGCGGCAGCGAAGGCCGCGTTGGCCGCCGGAAGCCCGCAGTAGACCGCGCTGTGCAGCAGCACCTCTTTTATCTCCTCGGTGGAGAGGCCGTTCCCGAGCGCCGCGGCCACGTGCAGCTCCAGCTCCTCTACCTTGCCGAGAGCCACCAGCGCGGACAGGGTGATGGCGCTCCGGGTCCGGCGGTCGAGGCCGGGACGGGTCCACACCTCACCCCACGCGTACCGGGTGATGAACTCCTGGAAGTCCGCCGTGAACTCCGTCGTGCGCTCTATCGCCCGGTCCACGTGCTCGTCTCCGAGCACCTCCCGCCGCACCTGCATGCCCCGCTCGTAAGCCGGGTCGCTCATCGGCCGGCTCTCCCGTCGGCCACCGGGGTGAGGTGCTCCAGCACCGCTCGTGTCAGCTCTTCGGGCTGCTCGACGTTCGCCAGGTGCGCCGCACCCGGCACTACGGTCAGGCGTGAGCCCGGGATGGAGTCCCTCAGGTACTCGGCGTGCTCCGGCGGTGTCGCGGGGTCTTCGGCACCGGCCACTATTAGCGTGGGAGCCTCTATCGCCCCTAACCGCTCGCGGAGGTCCAGGTCCCGGATCGCCTCGCAGCAGCCCGCGTAGCCCTCGGCCGGGGTGTCGCGGAGCATGCGGGAGGCCCACGCCACGGTCTCCGGGTGGTCTCGGAAGAAGCTGGGGGTGAACCAGCGCTCGACGACGGCGCCGGAGATACCGGCGACCCCACGCTCGCGGACGGTCTGCGCGCGGGTCTCCCAGGTCTCCGGGGACATCTTGGCCGAGGTGCAGCAGAGCACGAGGCGCTCGACCCTCTCGGGGACCTCGCTCGCCAGCCACATGCCGACCATACCCCCCAGTGAGAGGCCGCAGAACGAGAAGCGATCCAGCCCCACCCGGTCCATCAGCGCCAGCACGTCCCGCCCGAGGCCCCCTATCTCGTACGGGCCGGAGGGCACTGGAGAGCCGCCGTGCCCGCGGTGGTCGTAGCGCACCAGACGGAGGCGCTCCCGGAGCGTGCTCGCCTGCGCCTCCCACATCCGCATCGTGGTGCCGAGGGAGCTGGACATCACCAGGGGTGGCGCGCCCTCCGGCCCCTCCAGCTCGTGGTGCAGGTCTACGGTCGTTCCGGTCGTCAACTGGATACCTCCGTGTCGTAGAGTTCGAGCGCCCGGTCCACGAGGCCCGCCGCCGAGCCGAGGTAGCCCTCCGGGTCCAGGGCGGCCTCTACCTCTTCGGGCGAGAGGATCCGCTGTAGCACGGGCTCGGCCAGGACTTCTTCTCGCAGGTGCGTACCGCGCTCCAGCGCCCTCCTGCAGGCAGCCTCGACGAGCTCGTGGGCCTCCGCCCGCCCGAGGTGCCCGGCGGCGAGGGTGGTGACGTTCTCCGCGAGGACGATCCCTCCGGTCGCGTCGAGGTTGGCCCGCATCTTCTCGGGGTGGACCTCCAGCCCCTCCATCGCCTCGCGCATCGCGGCTGTGGCACCGCCGGTCAGGGCGAGGGCGTCCGAGAGGACCTCCCACTCGGCGTGCCACCGGCCCGCGGCGCGCTCGTGCTCTGCGGCCATCGAGCCCTGGAGCGTGGCCGCGAGGCCCGCTACCCTCTGGGCGTTGGCGGCGGTGGTGGTGGAGAGTATGGGGTTGCGCTTGTGGGGCAGGGTCGAGGAGCCGCCGCGAGGGGAGCCTGCGCCCCCGGAGGGCTCTGCGACCTCTCCGACCTCGGTCTGGGAGAGCAGTATCACGTCCACGGCGAGCTTGTGCAGGGTGCCCGAGCAGAGCGCCAGGGTGTTGCCGAGCTCCGCTACCCGCCAGCGCGCGGTGTGCCAGGGTATCGGGGGCTCGGCGAGGTCGAGCTCTTGGGCGAACTCCCGGAGGACGGGGAGCCCGGAGTTCCCGAGCGAGGCCAGGGTCCCGGCGGCACCGCCGAGCTGCGCGGCGAGCCCGGACCGGCGCAGGTCGAGCAAACTCCTCCTCGCCTCCAGCACCGGGACGAGCCAGCCCGCCGCCTTGAGACCGAAGGTGGTAGGTAGCGCCTGCTGCATCAGGGTCCGCCCGGCCATGACCGTCCCGCGGTGCTCGCGGGCGAGCCAGGCGAGGGCCGCGGCGAGGCCATCGAGGTCCGCCAAAACGAGGTCCAGCGACCGCCGGGCGACGAGCATGGCGGCGGTGTCCAGGATGTCCTGGCTCGTGGCGCCCCAGTGTACGTGGCGGGCGGCCTCTTCGGAGACCCCGGAGACGGCCTCCGTCAGCGCCTGCACGAGCGGCACGACCGGGTTGCCCGCGGCGCGTCCCTCGCGGCCGAGCTCCTCGGGGTCGAGCCGGTCCGCAAAGCGGTCCGCCTCGCAGCACCGCCGGATCTCCTCGGCCTCGGCCTCCGGTACCAGACCGGCCCGCGCGAGGGCTACCGCAAGGGCCCCTTCCGCCTCCAGCATCGCCCCGAGCCAGGCGGTATCCCCCGTGGCCTCCCTCAAAGCGTCCGGGACGAAGACCGGCTCGAAGAGAGCTCTAGACATCGAAGAACACGGTCTCTCCGGCGCCCTGCAGGTGGAGGTCGAAGCGCAGGCCGTCCTCCTCGCTTCTGGCGACGAGCGAGGACCGGCGTCCGGCGTCTTCTATGGCGCCGAGCACCGGGTCGGCGGCGTTCGCCGCCTCCTCGTCGGGGAAGTAGATGCGCGTGACGAGCCGCCGGAGGAGGCCGCGGGCGAAGACCGAGACGTTGATGTGCGGGGCCTGGGGTTGGCCGCCGGGTCCCGGCACCGGCCCCGGCTTTACGGTGACGAACCGGTAGCCGCCCTCCTCGTCGGTGCCGCAGCGCCCGAAGCCTGAGAAGCTCTCTTCGAGCGGCAGCTCTTCCCGATCGTCGGCCGGGTGGGCGTAGCGCCCGGCCTGGTTGGCCTGCCAGACCTCCAGCATGGCGTCGGGCACGGGCTCTCCGGCGCCGTTGTAGATTGTGCCCCGGATGCGGACGGCGGAGGGGTGCTCCGGTGCCACGAGCTCGGACTGATCCCGGTCGAGGAGCGCGTCGTGGAAGAAGGGGCCGATAGTCTGGGAGGGTGTGGGCTCCAGGGTCACTTGTGGTCCTCCATTGGGGTCGAGCTCTGGCCTTCGAGCACGATGTCGAAGCGGTACCCGAGCGCCCACTCGGGCTCGGTTACGCTGAGGTCGAAGGTGGAGATCAGGCGTTCGCGGGCCTCGCGGCCGGGGATGGAGTTGAAGATCGGGTCCTGGTAGAACAGCGGGTCCCCGGGGAAGTACATCTGCGTGATGAGCCGGCTCGAAAAGGAGGGGCCGAACAGGGAGAAGTGTATGTGGGCCGGACGCCAGGCGTTCGGGTGGTTGCCCCACGGGTACGCCTCGGGCTTGACCGTGAGGAAGCGGTAGCGGCCCTCGCCGTCGGTCAGGCACCGCCCGGCCCCGGAGAAGTTCGGGTCCAGCGGGGCCGGGTGGCGGTCGCCGTGGTGGGTGTAACGCCCGGCGGCGTTGGCCTGCCAGACCTCTACGAGGCTGTCGCGCACGGGCCGGCCGTCGCCGTCGAGGACGCGTCCGGTGACGATGACCCTCTCCCCCAGGGGCTCGCCCCGGTGCTGGCGGGTCAGGTCGTGGTCGAGCTCTCCTACCCGGTCGTGGCCGTAAGCCGGTCCGGTAAGCTCCGAGAGCGTGCGGGGCCGGATGGCGAGCGGGCGCTCGGGAGCCCGCAGCCGGGTGGACTCGTAGTCTGGGTACAGGTACGGGGGATGGACGTTGGTCCCGTCCCTCAAGGAGACTCGTTGCGTATCTTGCGACACCTTTTCCTCCTACTCCGCCTTCTCCAGCACCATCGCGATACCTTGCCCCACGCCGATGCACATGGTCGCGAGCCCGTAGCGTACTTCTTCCCTGCGCTGCAGCTCGTGTACGAGCGTCGTCAGGATCCGGGCTCCCGAACACCCCAGGGGATGACCGAGGGCTATGGCTCCGCCGTTGGGGTTGAGACGCTCGTCCTCGGGGTCCATCCCCCACTCGTGCAAGACGGCGAGGCTCTGTGCCGCAAAGGCCTCGTTCAGCTCCACGAGGCCGATGTCCTCCAGGGAGATGCCGGCCCGCGCCAGCGCTTTACGGGTGGCCGGTACCGGGCCTATGCCCATTACCCTCGGGGGCACGCCCGCTGTAGCTATGCTCCTTATCCTTGCCAAGGGCCGGAGGCCGTGGTCGCGGGCGTACTCCCCGGAGACGACCATTACCGCTGCGGCGCCGTCGTTCAGGGAGCTGGAGTTGCCAGCGGTGACCGTGCCGCCCTCCTTGAAGGCGGGCCCCAGCTTGCCGAGCTTCTCCTGCGTGCTGTCGCGCCGGGGCCCCTCGTCGGCCTCGACGGTCTCCTCGCTCTTGCGCGTCTTTACCGTGACGGGGACGGTCTCCTCGCGGAAGCGCTTTTCGTCCTGGGCGGCAACGGCCTTCTGGTGGCTGTGGAGGGCGAAGCGGTCCTGGGCCTCCCGCGAGAGGTCGTACCCCCGGGCGAGGTCCTCGGGCTCGTCCTCCCCGGAGGTCACCCCGTACCGCTCCTCTGCGAGGTTCTCCGCGGTCTGGCCCAGGGAGTCCGTATGCCCCATCGCCTCCATCCGGGGGTTGATCATCCGCCAGCCTAAAGTGGTGTCGTAGGCGGTCGTGTTGCCCGCCGGGAAAGCCCTCTCCGGTTTCGGCATCACCCAGGGGGCGCGGCTCATGGACTCCACGCCGCCGCCCACGTAGACCTCCGCCTCGCCGAGCATCACCGAACGCGCCGCCTGCGCTATCGCCTCCAGGCCCGAGCCGCACAGCCGGTTCACGGTGGCACCTGCGACCTCTTCGGGAAAGCCGGCCAGTAGAGAGGCCATCCGGGCCACGTTGCGGTTGTCCTCCCCGGCGCCGTTGGTACAGCCCAGGTAGACGTCCTCTACCTCCGATGAGGACACGCCAGTGCGCTCCACGAGTGACTGGAGTACCAGAGCTGCCAGGTCGTCGGGCCGGACGGTGCTCAAGGCGCCGCTGTGGCGGCCTATGGGCGTACGCACCGCGCCCACTATTACTGCCTCGTTAGATGCTCCGTAATCCATGACTCCTCCTCGCTATTCGTTGCACTATCCCCGCACCGAGAGACCGTGGTGTGCGAAGCAGGTCTGGTCCAGATCTCCCACCGGCCGACCTCCCCGTACACTACCCTGGTCAGGCCACCTGTCGGACTCCCCAAGCTCCGTGGGCCGTCGCCCGCAGAGTACTGTGGTCTCCCGAGCCTCGAATCGAACCCTGTCGCCCATGTTACTCACCCTGCATCCTCCATGCCTGCGGTGCGGTTTACACGAGAGTATGCTGCGCGCTGACATCCCTCCGAAGACCCATCCGTGAGCAAGCATCGAAGAGTTCGTCATGGTTGATGCAGACCATAGTGGGGCTCGTGGCCGGTGGGTTGGGCGTCGCGCTGATGCCCTCCTCCCTGCAGAACCTCCGCCGTCAGGGCGTCGTCTACAAGACGGTCCACGGTCTCTCCCAGACCGTGGAGATGGGCGTGGTCTGCCGCCGCGAGGACCACTCGCCGGTCCTTCGAGCCTTTCTCGAGGTGGCTTACGGGTGGGTCCGGGTGTGAGCAGCGGAGGAGTAGGACAGGAGGTCAGCCACCAGACCCGGCCGCCATCCGGCGGGCTCTGGCGAGCAACGACTCCGCCGTCTCGTCCTGGCGGTAGGCCGCGCTCGCCAGACGGACCCCCGGGACGACCTTCCGCAGGCGCTCCTCCACCGCCCCCGCGCCCTCCGGGGTAGTGTTCGGCAGGGCGACGGCGAGCTCCCGGGGCTCCAGCAGGGTCGCAAGGTCTGCGAACCGCAGCACATCGAGGGCCTTCCGCAGGTCCTCCGCACTCCACCCACCCTCCACCACGGCCACGAGCACGGTCACGGGCAGCCCGTAGTCCCGGGAGACGGAGACCTCCTCCCGGAGCCCGCGCAGAAACACCTCGGTGCTCTGTAGCTCCTTGCGTAAGGGTCTCCCGTCCACGACCGGAGTATATGTCAGGCTCGCGCTCTTCGAACCTCCGGCGGGGGTGTGGGCACCCCGTAGACCCCCGCGTATAATCCCACCCGTGACAGGAGGGACGGACATCCGGGGGCGCATAGAGAGTCTGCGCGAGCAGATCCGTTACCACAACCGCCGCTACTACATAGAGGACGCGCCCGAGGTCCCGGACGCCGAGTACGACGCTCTCTACGGTGAGCTCGAGAGTCTGGAGCAGGCCCACCCCGAGCTGGTCACCCCCGACTCTCCTACCCGCAGGGTCGGCGACGAGCCCCTGGAGGAGTTCGAGGAGGTCCGCCACCCCGTCCCGATGCTCTCCCTCGCAAACGCCCGCAGGCTCGAGGACCTGCGCGAGTGGGACGCCCGCGTCCGGCGGCTCCTCGGCGAGGGCGAGGAGCCGCGGTACGTGACGGAGCTCAAGATAGACGGCCTCGCCGTCTCCCTGCGCTACGAGGGGGGACGCTTCGTCCGGGGCGCTACAAGGGGCAACGGCACGGTCGGCGAGGACGTCACGGCGAACCTCCGCACGGTCCGGGCCATCCCGGAGAGGCTCTGGGACGACCCGCCGGAGGTGATAGAGGCGCGGGGCGAGGTGTACATACCGCTGGAGGACTTCGAGCGACTGAACCGGCGGCTGGAAGAGGAGGACAGGAAGCCTTTCGCGAACCCGCGCAACCTGGCGGCGGGCTCCATCCGCCAGCTCGATCCCCGGGTCACGGCCGGGAGGCCTTTGACGGTCTACCTCTACGGCGCCGGAGAGGGGTATGGGAACTTCGAGAGCCACTCCGGGGCGCTCGCCGCTCTGAAAGGTTACGGGCTGCGGGTAAACCCCCACGCCGTACACGAGGACATAGAGTCCGTCATCGAGGAGTGCCGGCGGCGCACCGAGGAGCGGGGCTCGTTCGGGTACCAGATCGACGGCGTGGTGGTAAAGGTGGACTCCCGCGCCCAGCAGGAGAGGCTCGGCACGGTACAGAAGGCCCCGCGGTGGGCCATCGCGTACAAGTTCGAGCCGCTCGCCGGTAGGACGAAGCTGGAGGAGGTCATCGTGAACGTCGGCCGGACGGGGGCGCTCACGCCGCAGGCCCTCCTCTCCCCGGTGAACATCGGGGGCGTGACCATCTCGCGCGCCACCCTCCACAACGAGGACTACGTAAAGGAGAAGGGCGTACTTGTCGGAGACACAGTCGTCGTCGAGCGGGCGGGCGACGTGATACCGCAGGTCGTCCGGCCCGTCCCCGAGGAGCGCGACGGCAACGAGTACGAGTTCCAGATGCCCTCGGAGTGTCCCGTCTGCGGCGAGCCGGTCTCCCGGCCCGAGGGAGAGGCGATCACGCGCTGCGTCAACGCCCGCTGCCCGGCGCTGGCGCTGGAGCACGTGATCCACTGGTCCACCAGGTCCGCGATGGACGTCGAGGGCCTCGGCGAGAAGCTCGCCACCCGCCTCTTCGACCTCGGCCTCATCCGAGACGCCGCCGACATCTACGGCATCGAGGCCGACCAGCTCGTCCCCTTAGAGGGCTTTGCCCACAAGAGCGCAGAGAACCTGGTGAACGCCATAGCCAAGAGCAAGGAGCAGCCCTTCCCCCGCGTCCTCTACGCGCTCGGTATCCGGCACGTCGGCACCGTGACGGCCGGGCTCATCGCCGAACGCTTCGGGGGGCAAGACCTGCTCGGCGGCGTCCCGGAGGAGGATCTCGCGGAGATAGACGGCATCGGGCCGGTGGTCGCCCGGGCGGTCGTGGAGTACTTCGCCCTCGAAGACAACCGCTGGCTCGTAGAGCGGCTCATGGAGGTAGGCCTGGACTTCCAGAGGACGGGGACCGCCGAGGCGCAGGGGCCGCTCGCGGGCAAGCGGGTCGTCGTAACCGGGACCCTGAGCCGGCCGCGCAGCTACTTCGTCGAGGAGCTAGAGGCGGCCGGGGGCACGTTCACCTCCTCGGTCAGCAAGAACACGGACTACGTGCTCGCCGGGGAAGCGGCGGGCTCCAAGCTGGAGAAGGCCGAGTCTCTCGGCGTGCCCGTGCTCGACGAGCGAGGCTTCGAGGAGTTGCTCGGCCGATAGGCTCCCGGTCCGCAAAGCTCCGGCGCAGGCTGGGAGACATCTCCTGGCGGCACGGGCTCCTCATACGTCTCGCCGCCGCCAGAGCGCTCGCCCTCCTCACCGCCCGGCTGTGGCGAGAGGAGGGTGAGCCGCCGAAACCGGCGAGCGGCTAGAGGACGGAACCGGGTCCTGGCTTACCGGCTCTCGCGCAGGAGCTGGGTCTCCGCAACGATGGCGTCCGCCGCGGTCCCGGTCAACCCGCCGCCGGCCTCGCGCTCCGCCTCGCGGATGACCCCTTGTAGCTGGTTGTCGGCGGGGCG
>JACCZN010000195.1 GCA_013695915.1 Rubrobacter sp. | reverse complement strand
GATTTGAAACAGCCAGCGCAGAGCCTCGTGCTCGTCTCGTTTCGTGGTTCGGAGCCTACCTACAAGGATTTGAAACAGCGTCAAGCACGCGGTAGGCCCACCCATACCCGAGGTTCGGAGCCTACCTACAAGGATTTGAAACCTCTGCTTCTTATCGGTGTCAGCCATCGAGTAGGAAGTTCGGAGCCTACCTACAAGGATTTGAAACATGAACTTTATCCACGCCACGGGCTGTTGCCAGGCCGTTCGGAGCCTACCTACAAGGATTTGAAACAGGCGCAGGTAGACTGCAGGGCTGCAAGTTACTAAAGCTCTGTCGGCGGCGTGCCGACAACCGGGCATGGACCGCTGGCAGACGGAGCGCGATAATCGGCAGAAGCAGCAGAACCTTGCCGAGAGGTTGCAGGGCTGCGGCCAGAACATGATGAGGATCGGGTGCGCACTTACCCTGCTGTTGACCGTGCCGATACTCTTCGCTGGCTGTCTGGCGGCGTTGCTGTAGCTCCGGAGCCTTTGTAAAGCTCGTTCAAACCACAAAGTACAGGAGAAAGAGAGTGCGAGCGCTGTTCCGGCTGTTGAGGATGATCGGGGACGCCCGGGCTGTCTCCCGGGGACCGAAGGCGATGGCGAAGAGGGCCGTCCGGAGGCGGGCGCACCGGGCCGTGAGGCGGCTGTTCAGGTAGAGGATAGTCGGGGTCCGGCCAGTGTTCTATCCGAGGACCTTCTCCCCTCCTTTCCACACCGCCTCTACCTCGAGGCCGTCGGAGAGGGCTACGACGTCCGCGTCGTGGCCCGGGGAGAGCCGGCCCCTCCGGCGGCCCTCCCCGATCAGGCGCGCTGGGGTCGTGGAGGCCATGCGCACCGCCTCCGGGAGCGTGCAACCGGTGAAGCGCAGGATGTTCCTCAGCGCCTCGTCCATTCGGAGCAGGCTGCCGGAGAGCTCGCCGCTCGCGAGCCGCGGGGTCCCGTCCCCGAGGTACACGGGCTGGCCGGCCAGGGATAGACCGCCGGTCCCCGGCGGGGCTCCGGCGGCGGATATGGCGTCGGTAACCAGGTAGATGCGGTCCGGGCCCAGGAGCCGGTAGGCGAGCCGCACCATGCCGGGGTGCACGTGGCGGCCGTCCGCGATGATGCCTGCGACCGTCCGCGGGTGCGCGAGCGCGGCCCCTGCGAGACCCGGCTCGCGGTGGTGCAGGGGGGACATGGCGTTGAAGAGGTGCGTAACGCTCCGGACGCCCTCCTCCAGCGCCCGGTAAGCGGTCTCGAACGGGGCGTCGGAGTGCCCGGCCGAGACGGTCACCCCCCGGCTCCGGGCGGCCGCGACGAGCTCTGCGGCCCCTTCCATCTCCGGGGCGAGCGTGAGCAGGCGCAGCGGCGAGCCCCGGCTCATCATCTCCCGGAGGAGCGCGGCGTCGGGGGGCGCGACGCTCTCCGCCGGGTGTGCTCCCCTCCTGGCGGGGTTTATGAACGGGCCTTCGAGGTGGAGCCCCAGCGCCTCGGCACCCCTTCCCGGTCGCAGGTCCAGCCCGGCGAGGAGGCCGGGGTAGGAGTCTCGGGGAAGTGAGATCGCGGTCGGCAGGTAGGCGGTCGTGCCCGTGGATAGGAGCTTCTCCGAGAGCTCGGGCACCCGCCCGAGCATGGTCGCAACGTCCACCCCGAAGGAGCCGTTTACCTGGAGGTCCACGAAGCCCGGGACGAGGTAGCTCTCCGGCAGCTCGCAGGCCTCGTCCGCGACCGGCCGCCCGCGGGAGACGGCGGAGATCCTACCGTCCTCCACGAGCACGGTCGCCTCCTCCAGCACCTCGCGGTCCGTCACCACCCGGCCCCGGAGGGCCAGAGCCTTCACGCCGCTGTACCGGGGTGGAATGGGTTAGCATGGGCGCCGGTCTCTGAAGTAGACATCCTGGAGGAGAGAGTATGGCAGAGAGCTACAGCGCACCGCCGGAGATGGCGCTCGCGCCCGGCACCGAGTACCACGCCGTCTTCCGCACGGAGAAGGGGGACATCCGGGCCCGCCTCTTCTCGGAGAGGGCGCCCGTAACGGCAAACAACTTCGCGTTCCTGGCCCGCGACGGCTACTTCGACGGCACGACCTTCCATCGGGTAATAAAGGGCTTCATGTCCCAGGGGGGCGACCCGACGGGCACGGGAACCGGCGGTCCCGGCTACAGGATACCCGACGAGTTCCATCCGGAGCTCCGCCACGACCGGCCCGGCCTGCTCTCGATGGCGAACGCGGGACCGAACACCGGCGGCTCGCAGTTCTTCATAACCCACGCGGCCACGCCCCACCTCGACGACCGGCACGCCATCTTCGGCGAGGTCGTCGAGGGCATGGAGACCGTACACGCCCTCCGGGAGCGGGACCCCCAGCGCGACCGGGAGGCGGGAGATGGGATCCGGACGGTCGAGATCGAGGAGTCCCCTCAGGGTTAAGACCGGCCGGAGGACCCCCCGGTAGGAAGAGCCCCCGTCACCTCGGAGAGAGGCGCCGGGGGCTCTGTGATGTCCGGCGCTAGCTGGCGCTAGCCTTTGGCGCGGAAGTGGAAGATGCCCCAGGCCAGGTGTCCGCCCCGGCCGCCGTCGACCCAGTGACCGAGACCCTTCTTCATGCGGTCTATGTACTCCTGGCT
>JACCZN010000191.1 GCA_013695915.1 Rubrobacter sp. | reverse complement strand
TCATCGGGATGAGGATCAACCGCCTGCTAGCCGTGAGGAAGTGGGTGCCGACGGCGCGGGCGATGGGACCGATGCTGCGCGAGCTGTACCGGAACCCGGAGCGGGGCTTCCTCGGGTCCGAGACCTTTCTCTACTGGCGCGGCATAGCGGTGCTCCAGTACTGGCGCTCCTTCGAGGACCTCGAGAGCTTCGCCAGAGACCGCGACGCCCCGCACCTGCCCGCCTGGCGGCGCTTCAACCGTGCCGTGGGCTCCGACGGGTCGGTCGGCATCTGGCACGAGACCTACGTGGTAGAGCCGGGCCGCCACGAGACCATCTACGCCAACATGCCCCTCTTCGGGCTGGCGAAAGCCGCCGGACACGCGCCCGTCACGAGCCGCCGCGAGACCGCCCGCCAGCGCAAGGAGCTGAAAGAGAGGTCCGCGCCACCCGGTTATACGGAATCCGGGTAAATGATGCCATCTCTGGTGGGCCCGGGAGTCGGGAGGCGCGTCGCTCCGCTCGCTTCGGGAGTCGGGAGTCGGAAAAGACAAATACGACTCCCGACCTCCCGACCTCCCGAACTACAAAAGCCGCGAAGTAGTCAACCGGATTCCGTATTAGGGGTTGGCGAGAGCCCGTACGGGGAGCGCGTTGCGGGTAGAATCCGGCCCGAGGCTACGTAAGGGAAGCGACCGGACGGTGAGGGGACCCACCTTGGAGAACGGGGAGAGCAAGCTCGCGGAGTACAAGAAGCGGCTCATCAAGGCGGCCCGGATGTACGTGATGTGCGAGAAGACCGGGGTGCCGGAGCCCCTGGACGTCACGGCGCTCGGGATCTCCGCTTTCGAGGAGTTGCCGATCACGAAGGCCACGGTCTTTGTCCAGAGCAACCGCCAGAACATAAAGGACCTCGCCTGGGCGCTCTCGGAGTCAGGCTCCCAGGAGGAGTTCGAGAGGAAGCTCAAGGAGATAAAGGATCTGCCCGAGCAGCGGTAGCGGCGGCTGCGCCAGAGCTACCCCAGTAGGCACCCTAGCGCCGGGTGCTCGGGCCGACCCGCTTCATGGCGGTCCGGAAGTCGTAGGTCGTTACCGAGAGGGCGGAGAGCTCTCTCGGCGAGACCCTCTTCTCGAAGTCCCGCAGGTTCACGGATCGGCGCAGGCACACCAGGGCCGCCTCGCGGCAGAGGCCTTCCAGGT
Source organism: Rubrobacter sp. (assembly GCA_013695915.1). Classification (GTDB taxonomy): domain Bacteria; phylum Actinomycetota; class Rubrobacteria; order Rubrobacterales; family Rubrobacteraceae; genus Rubrobacter_A. The sequence goes on along the minus strand of JACCZN010000191.1, from coordinate 5,888 downwards.
CGGCGCCGGTGTAGTCGCGGGTCAGGCTCGCGAGCTGCTTGAGATCCAGGTCCGGGGCCGTCGGCATCTCCCCGGTGTGGATACCGAGTATGTGGCGGCGGGCCTCCTCGTCGGGGGGACCGACCTCGATCTCGTGGTCGAAGCGCCCGGGGCGGCGGAGGGCCGGGTCCAGGGAGCGGGGGCGGTTGGTCGTGGCGATGACGCAGATGCGCCCGAGGTCGTTCATGCCGTCCATCAGGGAGAGTAGCTGGGAGACCAGGGTGGCCTCGAAGCTCTCGCTCATCGTGTCGCGGGAGGCCGCGAAGGAGTCTATCTCGTCGAAGAGTATGATCGCCGGCGACTTGTCGCGGGCCTCGTTGAAGATGTTCCGGAGGCGGGCCTCGCTCTGGCCCCAGTACTTGTTCAGGATCTCCGGCCCGGAGACGGCTATGAAGTGTGCCCCGCTCTCGTTCGCCACGGCGCGGGCCAGGAGGGTCTTGCCCGTGCCGGGCGGGCCGTGGAAGAGGATGCCCTTGTTCGGCCGGATGCCGAGCTTCGTGAAGAGCTCCGGCTGCGTGATCGGGAGCTCCACGGCCTCCCTTATGAGGGCGATGGTCTCGCGCATGCCGCCGACGTCCCGGTAGCGGGTCTCCGGCACGTTCCGGCTGCCGGGGGTCGTGCCGCTCGCCGCGGCGACCCCCGCTCCCCCGCTCCGGACGCTCTTGGCGATACGCTCCAGGAGGCTCTCCCGGGTCTCGGCGGGCTCGTCCTTCTCCTCCCCCCCGCCGTTCCGCTCCCGGGCCACGGTCCACGAGGACGCGGGGCCGCTCCCCCGGTAGCCCCAGCCTTCGTCGCGGTTCGGGTCTATCTCCTCGGGGAGGCGGGCTATGGTCTCGGCGATGGAGTCGAGGTCCAGGATGGGACACCGGGCGCAGGGGCCGAGGTCCGAGAGGACGCGGTCCGTGATCCCCTCCCTGTCCACCGAGAACACGCCGTCCGCGCCCATCTCGCCGAAGGCGTACCAGGAGTTCTTTGTCGGGTGGTCGTTGTCGTAGACCCGGACCTGGCGGCAGGAGAAGAGCTGGCGGTCCTCCAGCTTGCGCGGCGTGCACCAGTCCCTGGCCGCCGTCCCGGAGCGCTGCTTGCGCAGGAAGCACCGCAGGCCGCCGTAGAGCTCCTCGCCGGAGACCGCGACGCCGTCCGTGGCGTACTCGGCCGCGGGCTCCGAGCGCAGCAGCTCCATGAACACCTCGAACTCCCGCCAGCCCTCCGGCAGCTCGAGCTCGACGGCGGCCTTCGCGCCCGCCTCGGCGGCGCCGTTCTCCGCGGGCTCCGAGCGGTAGCCCGGCTGCTTTGCGGCCAGGAGCGCCGCCTGGCGCAGGGGCCCGCGCTGGCGCAGGGGGAACTTGATCTCTACCTTCATGACACCGGGGATTCGTCGCCGGAGAACAACTGACCGCCCTTCGCTTCCGTATCTTACCCGCAAGATTCTAACCCGGCGAGCCCCTGCCGGAGCCGTGACGCTCCTCCGGGGCGTGTGACCTGCGAGCGGTCCTGCTCTCGGGCGGGGGCTACTTCCGGTCGGTTGGCCGGGCCTCGGGCCTCCTGAACACGACCGGGACCGCGGAGCGCTTGTCGGCGTTGTCGAGCATCTGAAGGCACATCCGCTCGTGGTCCGCGAGCGGATGTGCCTCGGCGGCCTTGCGCCGGATCTCCCGCACCCTCTTCTCGCTGTCGCCGTCCGGAGGGTCGCTGGTCAGGCCTCGCTCGCTCATGAGCCTCCTCTATGGTTCTCGCTACCCCGCTATCGGGGGGCCTCCCATCCTACAACGACAGCCTGTACAGGGAGTACCTCTCGCCGCTGCGGCTGACGCGCTCGCCCCCGTAGGTCCAGTTCATGTTGGTGTAGAAGGACCCGGCACCCCTCTCGTCGGGCAAGGTCACGAGCTCCAGGCGGTCGAGGCCGGCCATGCGGGCCTGCTCCGCGTAGGCCTCGACGAGCGCCTTGCCGATGCCCAGCCCCCGGCGGTCGCTGGCGGTCGCCACGTAGGCCAGGAAACCGACTCGTTCCGGGGTCTTCTGCGAGCTCTCCCGCTTCTCGCTCTTCACGGCGTACCTGAGGGAGCGGTAGACGCCACGAGCGTAGCGTACCAGCCGCGTCCTGAGGAGGTCCCAGGCGAGCTTCGGCCGCCGCAGGCACTGGAGGACCGTGTAAACGGTGAGCGTCCACCCGTGGTCCCGCACGAGGTAGGCGTAGTGAGCCCCGGTGTCGAAAGTGCCGATCAGGACCCCGTCCAGCCGCCGCTCCCCGCCGGATACCTCGGGTACCCGGGCCACGAGGGCCGTGGCGTAGGGGCTCTCGATGAAGGCCTTGTAGTAGCGGGCGAGGAATCCCGGCCCGAAGCGGGTCAGGAACTCGTGCCGGAGCTCCCGCTCGTGCAGGGCGGAGGCGTCCTTCAACTCCCCGTGCGCCAGCGGGTGTATCTCTATCTTCGGCTTCTCCCCTCCTCGCATAGGCTACCATTCTATAGAAATATGGCGCCGACAAGTACCTCGGATCTCCGCTTCGCGGCTGTTTCCTGCTGCGGCACTCGTACGGCCTTGCAAGGCACGATGTTCCACGCTACCGTGCCGGGGAAACCCGCAGCCGCACGGATACCATACAGGAGGAGCGAGATGAGCGAAGGCAACCCGCCGGTCTCCACCCGGCGCGGCGACGACGGCACCACCACGCTGCTCGGGGGCGGCCGGATGTCAAAGAGGGACCCCCGCATAGAGGCGCTCGGCGACGTGGATGAGGCGAGCTCCGCCCTCGGTCTCGCCCGCGCCGCGTCGGAGGACACCCCCGACATCGGGAGCCTGCTGCTCGACATGCAGCGGCTCCTCTACCGCGTGATGGGCGACCTCGCGATGCCGAAGGAGGCCGACTCGGTCGGCGAGGCCGACGTAAAGCTCGTCGACGACGCCCTCGAAGAGTGGCGGGACCGCACGGAGATCCCGAACGAGTTCGTCATACCGGGCGGCAGCCGGCTCGGCGCCCTCCTCGATGTCTCGCGCTCCGTGGTACGCCGCGCCGAGCGGGCGCTGGTGGCCGCCGGCTTCGCCGAGGAGCACCCCCACGCCCTCATGGCGGTCAACCGGCTCTCCGACCTCCTCTTCATCGTCGCCCGGAACGCCGACGGCGGCGCCGAGCTCTCCCGGGGCTAGCCGCCCGGAGCCGACCGGCAGGGTGTACCGGCGGCCCGTAGCCTCCGGCTACTGCCGCTCGTCCACCTCGCCGTCGACCTCCACCTCGACACCCTCACCGAGAAAGCACAGGTGCCCGGCTACCTTCCCGGCCTCTGGCAGGGGCTCCGGGTAGAGAAAGGCCGCGTCCTCGACGCGGCGGCCGCCGGCCGTCACCACCGAGCGGTACGAGGCCGTGCCCTTGTACGGGCACTGCGTCCGGGTCTCGCTCGGCACCAGAAGCTCCGTGCGGACGTCTTCCTCCGGCACGTAGTAGCGCACGGGGAGCCCGGTCTCGAAGAGGAGCCTCGGCCGGGTGGTCTCCGCAACGACCTCCCCACCGGCGCGGACCCGGACGCTCCGGGAGCTGTCGAGTACCTCCACGCGGGTGTAGGGGTCTCTCGGGTGGACGAAGACCTCCTCGTCCTCCTCGAACCACCGGTCCATGCTACCCCAGTAGACCGCGGCGTAACCGGCGAGCGGCGTAAAGGCCTCCACGGGGTCCGGATAGCTCCAGACGGCGTTCTCGGCGACCTGCTCCCCGACCCTGACCGAGTGGTACGAAGCATCGCCCTTGAACGGGCAGTGGGTGGTGTGTCCGCTCTCCACGAGCAGGTCCCGGCGTACGTCCTCCTCCGGGAAGTAGTAGACGGGCAGTATGCCGGTCTCGTGCAGAAGCTTGACCCGGCGGCTGTCCACCACGGTCTCACCTTCTAGCTCGGCCCGCACCCTTTTCGGGTAGTCCTCGAGGTACAGGGTGTGGGGCTGTAGAACGCCCGTATCGAAGTTGAACACGCCGCTGCCGCGGCGCCCGAACGGTGCGTCTCCGACTGTAAGGCCCATACGGTCCCTTCCTTTCTCTGCTGTTCTGGAAAATCCTCTGCCCGCCCGCGACGTCCCGGGAGTGGGCCTCCACCAGCCGGATGTCCTTTCAGGCTGACCCCGAAGCCCGCAGCCGCACCATATCCGGCTACCGTATCTGGCCGCCGGACCTCGCTACCGGGTGCGGCTTACCGGACCTTGCTGACCACGTTGTCTATAACGCCGTACTCCACGGCGTCCTCCGGGCCGAGCATGTAGTCGCGGTCGGTGTCGGTCTCTATCTTCTCCATGGGCTGGCCCGTTATCTCGGAGAGGATCTCGTTTATCCGCTGCTTGGTCCGGATCAGCTCGTTGGCGTGGATCTCTACATCTGAGACCTGCCCGCCGAGGCCGCCGACGGCCGGCTGGTGCATGAGTATCCGCGTGTTCGGCAGCGCGTTGCGCTTACCCCTGGTGCCCGCGGCCAGGAGGAACGCGCCCATCGAGGCCGCCATGCCCAAGGCCGTGGTCGACACGTCGCACTTCACGAACTGCATGGTGTCGTAGATCGCCATGCCGGAGTAGACGCTGCCGCCGGGGGAGTTTATGTAGAGGTTGATGTCCTGGTCGGGGTCCTCGCTTTCGAGGTGCAGGAGCTGCGCCATGATCACGTTCGCTATCTGGTCGTTGATGGGGGTCCCGATAAAGATGATCCGGTCGGAGAGCAGCCGCGAGTAGATGTCCATCGTCCGCTCGCCGCGGGGGCTGGTCTCGGTTACGTAGGGTATTACGTTCTGCGGGTCGAACTGCACAAGCCTCTCCTCTCAGAGCACGGGCTCCAACTATTACTGACCGTAGTTATAAATCATCTGCCGCGGCGGACAAGAAGGCCGGCGCCGGTCTCCCGCCCTCAAGCGGGCTTCTCGGTCCACTCGGGGGCGGCCTCGTTGCGGAGCCCCCTTCCAACACAAGAGTCTATCGCGGGGCGCCGCACCTGCACGGTCCGCGAGGTATGGGCTAAACTGACCTACGTTCGAGAGGGGAGTTGCGCGTGGACTACAGGCCGTCTTCGGTAAAGGTAGACAAGCCGTGGGGAAGGTTCGACCAGTACACCCACAACCTCCCCTGTACGGTCAAGATCATCACGGTCGCGCCGGGCGGGACGCTCTCCCGCCAGTACCACCTCCAGAGGGACGAGCTCTGGGTCATACTCGACGCCGGCTCGCAGGTAGAGCTCGGAGACGAGACCTTCCACCCGGACTCCGGGGACGAGCTGTTCATCCCCCGCGAGACCGTCCACCGTCTCTCGACCATCGGCGAGAGCCCGGTGCGCGTGCTGGAGATCTCCTTCGGCGAGTTCGACGAGGAGGACATCGTCCGTCTGGAGGACGTCTACGGCCGCACGGGCCCGTAAGCCCGGCCTCCGGGAGATTGGAAGGTGAACCCCGGCCCGGAAGAGCCCCGCCGCTCCCGGAGAGGCTCCCGGGACGCGGAGACCACCGAGGAGGGGACCCGCCGGGGCGGCCGGAGGACCCGGAGGCTGCTCCTCGTGGCGGTAGGCCTCCTGCTCCTGGCGCTCCTCGTGGCGGCGGGCCTCCTGCTGTGGAGCTCTGACGGCGACCAGGCCTCCGCGACGAGCGTCTACGAGGAGTCCGTCTCTCCGGGCCCCGAGCCCGAGGTCCGGCTCACCAACGACCGGGGGCGCATCTCGGTCACCGGGGAGGAAGGGCTGGAGACGGTGGAGCTGGAGGCGACGCGGTACGCTCGCGGGGCCGACGCCGAGGCGGCCCTAGAGCAGGCCGACGAGGTCTCCGTGGAGGTCGCGACCGAGGGCTCGACCGTCTCCGTGGAGACCGTCGGCGTCGAGGGCGTGGTCTACAGCC
>JACCZN010000172.1 GCA_013695915.1 Rubrobacter sp. | reverse complement strand
GGGAAGCCGATCTCCAGGTCGTCCCGCTCGGGGCGGACAGCCTTGACCTGGACCGTCTCGCGGGGCGGCTGGGGCGGCGCGACGACGGGCTTCGCGGTGAAGTCGAATGGGATGCCGAGCACGTCGGCGTACTCGACGTTGAACAGGTCTTCCTCGTTGAGGTCGTAGGACTGGCGGCGCAGGGCGCGCCCGATCACCTGCTCGCACAGGAGCTGGGTGCCGAAGGCCCGCACGCCGAGCACGTGCGTGACGGTGTTCGCGTCCCAGCCCTCGGTGAGCATGGAGACCGAGACGACGCAGCGGATGGAGTCGCCCAGCCGCCCCGGCTTGCCGACGGTGTTCATGGCCTCCCGGAGCAGGTCCTGCTCGGTGAGGTTCTCGGCCTGGCGGCGGTCGCCGGTGCGGTCCACGATCTCGCGCCGGAAACGTTCGATCTCGTCGGCCGCCATCTCACGGAAGTTCTTATCCAGCACCTCGCCGGACTCGAGTTGCTCGCTGTCTATCAGGAGCGTGTTCGGCCGGGCCAGCGGGTCGCCGTGCTCGTTGAAGTTGCGGAACAGAGACAGGCGGCCGTTCTCGAGAGTCGTGGAACCGTCGTCGTTCTCCCGGTGAAAGCCGGAGATGAAGTCGTATACAAGCTTGGAGACCGCGGTGTTCTGGCACACCACGATAAAGCACGGCGGGACCCCGATGCCGGCCTCCGCCCACAGCCGGTGCGTCTTCTCGTAGTGTCCGTAGAGAGCCTCCAGCGCCGTCTGCAACTCGACGGGCAGGCTGAGGGGATCGAGGTCCCTGGCCTTGCGCCGGCCTTTCCTGGGCATGCGGCTGCGGATGTTCTCCCACAGGTTCCGGAACCTGGGCATCTCCCCGCCGGGTATATTGTCCGCCACGGGCACGCGCGGCAGCTTGACGATGCCGCACTCGATGGCGTCCATCAGCGAGAAGTCGCTCATCGTCCAGGGGAAGAGCGTGCCCTCGGCGTAGCCGGAGCCTCGCAGGAAGAAGGGCGTGGCGGACAGGTCCATCACGCGCGTCACGCCGAGCTTGCGGTTGACCGCTTCGAGGCCGGAGATCCAGAGCCGCGCAGCTTCGTTGTTCTTCTTGGCCTCATCCCGGTCGTCGCCCTTCAGGTCGCTCTCGTCGTCGGCTCCCGGCTTTTCCCGGTAGCAGTGGTGGGCCTCGTCGTTGAGCGCCAGGATGTTCTTCATGCCCATGAGGTCGGGCATTACACGCTGGAGCATCTGGCCTTCGGTCTCCAGGGTGTCCAGCTCCTCGCCCCGTCCCTGGAGCAGCGAGCGGCCACCCTTCGAGAGGTCCACCCGCTCGCGCCGCTTGAAGGCGTGGTAGTTGGTGATGACGATCTTGGCCCGGTCCAGGTCCGCCAGCATGTCGCCCGGGACCAGCTCGCGGCTCTGATAATAACTGTCCGGGTCGTTGGGCTGGAGCACGCGCAGACGGTCGCGGATGGTGAGGCCGGGCGTGACGATCAGGAACCCGCGCGTAAACCTGTTGCTCCGGGGCCTGCGCACCGCGTTGATGGTCTGCCAGGCGATCAGCATGGCCATCACGGTGGTCTTGCCCGCGCCGGTAGCCAGCTTCAGTGCCAGCCGCGCTATCTCCGGGTTTGCGTCGCCGTTGGCGTTGGCGAGGTGCTCGAGGAAGACCTTGCCGGTCTTCCCGGCCTGTGGCGCCACCTCGGTCAGCCAGATAGCGGTCTCGACCGCCTCCAACTGGCAGAAGAACGGCCGGATACCGCTGAACCGGTGGTGCCGCCAGTGTTGCAGCAGACGGGCCGTCTCGGGAGTTACCTGCCAGTCGTTCGGGTTCGGCCGGCTTCGCCACTCGTCCACGTGTCGGCGGAGGTTGTTTATTACCGATGTGGGGTCGTACTGTTGCTCTTCGGTCGAGAGGCCCTTGCCCTCGTCGTAGACCAGTTGTTGTTCGAGGGCCGGCCCTTTTCGCTTCCTGGGCTTCGGTATCGGCGTGATGAACTCCGCGGGCCGGCGGCTCTCGATGATCCTCTGCGTCGGCTGACCCTGGTCGTCTAGCTCCCAGTGACGTGCCGGGTACTCGTAAGGGGAGTTGAGGACAGGTTGTTCGAAGAACGGGTTGTTAGCCACTCTAATATCCCCCTGGACCGTGGACACGCTTCCCTGACGCTACGTTACCTGCTTCCCATTGTAGTCCTGGAACCACCTGTTATACGGAATCCGGGTAAATGATGCCATCTCTGGTGGGCCCGGGAGTCGGGAGGCGCGTCGCTTCGCTCGCTTCGGGAGTCGGGAGTCGGAAAAGACAAATACGACTCCCGACCTCCCGACTCCCGAACTACGAAAGCCGCGAAGTAGTCAACCGGATTCCGTATTACGGGTTGACCGGGGCCGGTTCGATCTCCTCCGGGGAGACGATCTCCCCGTCCTCGTCTTCGAGCGCCTCGTAGGTGTCGGTGTGGATCTCGCCGTCGAAGATGGTCTCGCCGTTCTCCTCGACGGTCTTGTAGGTAGTCCAGGTGGAGGACTCGGAGTCCGTCTCCTCCTCCTCGGAGCGCATGGTTACGTCCAGGCCGGTGGGCTCGCCCCAGACCTCGGCGTAGACGTAGCCGTCATCGGCCACGTAGTTGCGCAGCAGCAGGTAGCTCTCGGAGGCGTTGCGGAACTTCATGTCTAGCTCCTGGGTCCCGTCGCGGCCGAACCAGACGGTGGCGTCGAGGCCGGGCCGGATGTAGTTCAGGAGCGCGAAGTGCCGGTGGCGCTCCATGATCTCCATGCCAGCGTAGTTGGCTGCCATGTACAGCGTCGAGGAGACCTGGCACAGGCCGCCGCCCTCCTCCTCCTCCACCTTCCCGTCGATGAACACCTTTGTCTCTTCGTAGGTCAGCGGCGAGAGCACCTCGTTCACGCTGAAGACCTCGTTCGGGGCCACGACGGACCCGTCGAGCGCCTCGGAGGCTATCTCCAGGTTCTCGACCCTCTCCGGGGCATCGTCCCCAGTGTTGATGAAGTTGGTCCGGTACTCCCCGAGGAGCTCCGTGGGACGGAGCCTCTCCGCCCTCTCGGTGGTGATCTCCGGCTCTATGGTGGTGAGGGGCACCTGGTACTCCTGCCGCCCGTCGAAGAGGTCATCCTCTATCTCCCCCAGCAGCGCCGACCGGTCTACTACCGTACCCTCCTCGGCCTCGGTTACCAGGACCTCCTCGTTCTCTATCTCGAACCTGGCGTCCACCGCGCTCTGGCGGAGCGCACCGTAGACCTCGGAGAGACTGTCGTTCAGCGCGTCGCGGTCTATGCCGACCCGGAGCTCGCCTTCCTCCTGCTCCACCTCGAGAGCCCCGGCGACCTGCGGGACCGGCACCCGCCACTCGTCTTCGTTGTGGTACAGCACCAGAGGCCCCGAGAGAGCGCCCTCGGCCCGCTCCCCGGCCTCCCGGGCTTCCTGGGTCGAGACCTCGGGCTCCAGCACCTCCCCGACGATCTCCGCCTCCCCGGTCATCTCGGTGATCGCGGTGTCCACGTTCCGCAGCGTGGCGTCGAGGTCCACGCCGTAGCCCTCGCTGGCCTCCCCGACCTGGACCTCCGCGCCGGAGACGTTCACCGAGCCCTCCTGCGCGGAGGACTCCAGGTCGTCGGCGATCTCCCCGACCCTCTCCTGCGCGACCTCCGGGTCGTAACCGACCTGCGGCTCGACCTCTACCGTGCCGAAGGTGGCCTCCATGCGGTCGCCGAAGTCCTCGAAGACGTTGTCTTCCCGGCCGACGGCGTAGGCCCGCTCCACGGTGGCGTCCACGTCGAAGGCGACGCCTAGCTCCTCCGAGGGGACCGTGAACTCCTCCTCGGGGCCGGTGAACCGGATCTCCTCCAGCGTCCCAGAGGCGCGGACCTCGAGCGCCTCCCGCGCCTGCTCGGGCGTCATGCCGCCGAGCGAGACGCCGCCCGCCTCCACGCCGCGCTGTATCTCCCCGGAGCCCGAAAGTTGGTTCACCACGGAGAACAGCGCAACGACCAGCGCGATCCCGGCGCAGAGGACTATTACGGGCCCGGAGCTCACCTTCGCACGCTTAGCGGACCCGAAAAGCCCGTGCTCCCTACGCTGGGACATGCACCTCCTCGAACCTGGACGCTGGACTCTCGTAACCCCGTGCGGCTACCCGACAAGTCCCCATTATACAAACGGACGGGGAGAGTCGAGGCGGCCATTCTATGCCACCGGCTGCGCGAGGTCGAGCACGGGGCTCTGGGCACGACCTCAACCTGGCGCGTCCCCGGCTCGCCCTGAGCCCCCATGGAGCCTGCGGGCCAGCCCCGAGAAGAGCCTGCGGTCCGCCTTCATGCCCTCTGGCATATCGCCGGGCCACGCATGGAAGCGGACGGGTATCTTGAAGCGCGGAAGTACGGTCGCAAGACCCTCCGCCAGGTGCCCGGGGCTCTCCCGGTCATCGGCGCGCACGAAGGCGACCGGGCGGGCGCCGAACACTTCGTCGGGCACGGGAACGACCACGGCCTCCTCGACGCCGGGGAGCCGTAGCAGGGCAGCCTCGATCTCCTCGGGCTGCACGTTCTCGCCGCCGGAGACGAACATGTTGCCCCGGCGGCCCCGCACGGTGAGGTAGCCTTCTCCGTCGAGGTCCCCAAGGTCGCCCGTGCCGAACCAGCCCTTCCTATCCAGCGGGCGGCGAAGCTCCTCCCCCTCCACGTAGCCCGCGAAGAGCGTCTCTCCGCGGACCAGGACCTCACCCTCTTCCGAAACGGAGACCTCCCGGTGGGGCAGCACCTTCCCGGAGGTGCGGAGCGCGCGCTGCGGGGAGCCGGGCGGCGTGGTGGTTACCTGCGAGGCCATCTCCGTGAGACCGTAGCTGGTGTGGACCGGCAACCCCCGCCGGACGGCCTCATCGAGGAGGGCAGGGGACATCGCGCTGCCCCCGAGCAGCACGGCCCGGAGGCTCTCCGGGAGCCTCTCCTCCTGCAGCAGGCGTAGGAGCTGGGTGGAGACGAGGGAGGCGTGGGTGGCGGCGTGGCGCGAGACCTCCGGCCCAACCGGGCTCTGCGGGTCCGGCAGCACGACCGTGGCCCCGGCGAGCAGGCAGCGGAACAGGACGCCGAGGCCGCCGACATGGTAGAGCGGGAGCGGCAGGAACCACCGGTCGCCCGGGGCGAGCGCTATATTCCCGTTCGATCCCCGCGCGCTGTAGTAGTGGTTGCCGAAGGTGTGTAGCGCAGCCTTCGGGTCCCCGGAGCTGCCGGAGGTAAAGACGATGGTCGCGGGCCGGTCAGCGGGTGTGGACCCCGGTCCGTCACCCGCCGCCGGACCGGCATCCAGCTCACCCGGCGACAGCCGCAGAACGCCGTCCTCCACCGCAGCGAGGAGCCGGTCGTCCGTGGAGATCAAGGCCCCGCACCCGGCACGCCGGACGAGCTCCGCTGCACCCTGCGGCGGTACGCGGGTGCTGAGGGGGACCGCCACGCACCCGGCCCTCACGAGCCCGAGGAGGAGCACCACGCAGCGCCCGTCCCCGGGCAGGTAGAGTGCCACCCGCGTACCCGGAGCCCACCCGGCCTCCCGGAGCCGCCCGGCCGCCGCCGAGACCCGGCGGTCGAGCTCCCCGTAGCTCGTCTCCCCGCCGGGCCCGGTGATGGCCGCGGAGCCGGGGGCGGCGAGCGCCGCCGCGCGGAGGGGACAGGGTATCCGGGCGTCGCGTGGCTGCGCGGACCCCTCCGTCATACCGGGAGCTCCTCCAGGTAGCGCCGGTCCAGCTCCCGCTCGACGCCCAGGAGCGCCGGTACGTCCACCACGGCCCCGAGGGTGAGGGGAGGTGAGCTCACGTCTGCACCCAGCCACCGGTAGGTGTCGAGCCCCGCGGGGGCCTCCCCGATACCGGCCGCCAGCGCCACGAGCCCCAAAGTTCCGATGCCGGTCTCGAATGCCGAGCTCACGACCGGGACCATACCGAGCTCCATCCCCCGGTCGGCCAGCTCCAGCGTGCGCGAGATGCCGCCGAGGAGCGTGGGCTTGAGCACCAGCGCCGCCGCGTAGCCGTGCTCCCCGAGCCTCTCCGGCGCCAGCCCGACCAGCGACTCGTCGAGCGCGACCGGCAGGCCGCTATCCTTCGCGAAGCCCGGCAGGAGCGCCGGGTCCGCGAGCGGCTCCTCGACGTACTCCAGCTCCACGCCCGCCACGCCGCGGGCGAACTCGTAAGCCTCGCCCGGGCTCCAGGCCCGGTTGGCGTCCAGCCGGAGCGAGACCGCGTTGCCAAGCAGGCCGCCGAGCTCCCGCACGAGCCCCACGTCGTCCTCCACGGAGCGCCGCCCGACCTTGAGCTTGACCGCCCGGTACCCGGCCTCCCGCAGGCGGCCCGCCTCCGGTAGCACCTCCTCCCGGGAGCCGGAGAGCAGCCCGTTCAGCGGCACCCGGGATCGCGAGCCGGGAGAGACCACGCCGGGCAACAGCTCCTTCCGCGAAGCCGCCCCGAGACCGCAGAGCGCGAGCTCGAACGCGAACCGCGCCGAGGGCGAAAGTAGAGGAAGGCCCGCCTCCTCCAGAGGCATCCCCGGCGTGACGTCGCGCCCCGAAACGGCGGCGGCGAGGTCCCGTAGCTGCCGCGCGGCCTCCTCCACGCTCTCCCGGCTGAAGCCCGGCAGCGGGGAGGCCTCCCCGAGACCCACCGCTCCCGTCCCGTCAGCAAGCTCCAGCAGGAGGCCCTCCCTCCGGTGCAGCGTCCAGCCCCCGGACGGAACGGGTTCGGAGAACGGCAGGTCGTACCTGTACAGCCGCGCGGCGGAGACCCTCAAGAGGCCGCGCCCGCAGAGAGGTAGCGTGCCCGGCATCCGGTGGGATGCTCTGTCCGGCTCGATGCTTCCATAGCCTTGCAAGGTACTATCGTAGGGCGGGCTCTGCCGTAAACCCCTTCTCAGGCGTTAGCTCGGACACCCTAGCGGGTACAGTGCCGGTGTACCCTCGCGAAAACGACCGACAGAGGAGAAGAGATGGCTTACAGCGTAATGGTGTGGATGGTGGACCCGGGCATGCAGGTGGACGAGATAGAGGCCACGGAGATCGCCTACGACGAGCGCGACCGGGCTCCCGGTGCCTCCACCGGCGTAAACATGCCCCCCGCCCACACCCGCATGGTCTACGGGGTCTACGAGGATCAGGGCGACGCCGAGAACGCCCTGACCGATATCTCCGACAACCTCCAGCAGAACGCCCCGCTCCGCCTGAACCAGGAAGGCGGCGTGACCTTCCTCATCCCGGCCAGCAGGGTCCACTACGTGGCCTGCAGCTACGTGGAGCGACCGAAGGACCGGAGCTAGAGACCGTAAGCCGCACCCGGTCGGTACGCCGGGCGCAGCGGCACCGTCCGGTTACGGACGGTACGGGAACTTCGAGAAGTCCGGGCGGCGCTTCTCGTTGTAGGCGTTGCGGCCCTCTTGGCCCTCCTCTGTCTGGTAGAAGAGTAGCGTCGCGTTGCCCGCCAGTTCCTGGAGACCGGCCTGACCGTCGCAGTCGGCGTTCAGGGCGGACTTGAGCATCCTTATCGCCATCTGCGAGTTGGCGAGCATGTCACGGCACCACGCGACCGTCTCCTCCTCCAGCCTGTCGAGCGGCACGACCGTGTTCACCAGTCCCATCTCCAGCGCCTTCTCCGCGTCGTAGGGACGGCAGAGGAACCAGATCTCCCGCGCCTTCTTCTGCCCCACTATCCGCGCAAGATACGATGCCCCATAGCCGCCGTCGAAGGATCCCACCTTCGGACCGGTCTGCATGAAGCGGGCGTTCTCTGCGGCGATGGTCAGGTCGCAGATCACGTGCAACACGTGCCCGCCGCCCACCGCCCACCCGGCGACCATCGCGACCACGGGCTTGGGGCAGGTCCGGATCTGGCGCTGGAAGTCCAGCACGTTCAGCCGCTCGACCCCGCTCCCCTCCTCGGAGTACCCGGAGTCACCCCGTATCCGCTGGTCCCCGCCCGAACAGAACGCCTCATCCCCCTCTCCGGTAAGGATTATGGCCCCGACCTCGTGGTCGTCGCGGGCATCGTCCAGCGCCCGCTGCATCTCCTTCACCGTCAGCGGCCGGAACGCATTCCTGACCTCGGGACGGTTTATCGTGATCTTGGCTATCCCCTCCGCCTTCTCGTACCTGATGTCCGTAAACTCTCCGGCTGATTCCCACGCGATAGTAGACATACGGGGGATTATAGGGTTCGGAGACACGGTCGGGCGGGAGATGAGACGAGAGACGTATAATCAGCCGGTACGGAGAGGCGACTCGGAGGATCACCCGGGACCCGGAGGTCATGGGGGGGTAAACCCTGCATCCCGGAGTATGAAGGTGACGGTTGGTACGGTGCTCGGTCTACTGGAAGGCGGTCGCGACGAGAGAGGTCCTGAAGGCTTACCCGTACCTCGAACCGGATGACACTCGAGAAGCGCTGAGCTACGCAGCATGGCGGCTCGAGGAGCTTGAGGTGCCGATCACTCCCACTTGAAGTTTCTCATCGACATGAACCGAAGTCACCGGAGACGTGCGCTCCAGGAAGGTGGCTAGCACGAGCTTGCCGCACTACGAACCGCCGCCGACCACGAGGGTCTCTCAGAGAGACTCTGGGCGCAGGCCCTGTGCCTCGTCCCAGGACGTACCCCCCTCCTCTCACAGGGTCCACGAAGGGCCTCGGAGACGAGACGACCGGATGAAGCGCGCCTCCGGACGGCGAGCGGGCAGTCGCAAAAGCGCCCCTGGCGTGGGGAGCGACGGCTCTGCGCCGGGCCCCACGAATAAGGGCGCTGCTTTCCCGAGCCGCTGATCTTCGGAAGCTCTCTGTAAGTCGCCAACCAGGCAGTTTTGACAGAAAAACGTTAAAATGCTCCCATGGCTCGTAAGAAGACGACCGTTTACGTGGAAGAGGATCTGCTGCGCTCGGCAAAGGTCCTCGCGGCCCGCACCGACCGCACGGAGTACGAGGTCTTCGAGGAGGCCCTCAAGCAGTACCTGGGGCTAGACGTGCTGGAGAAGGTGTGGAGGCGCGAGGGCCTGCCCGAGGAGGAAGAGGCTACGAGGCTGGCATACGAGGAGCTTCACGCCATGAGGGCGGAGGAGCGCGAAGCCGCGGGGGGTCCCGCCAGTTCCGCAGGGTAGCTCAAGCTGTATCGCGCGGTGATAGATCCCGGCGTACTCGTCTCCGGCCGCATTACCTTCGGCGGGCGCGGGGCTCCTGCCGGCGTCCTTCTCGCCCGGTTCGAGGGCTACTTCGAGTTGATCGTCTCCGAAGCGCTACTCGGGGAGTTGGAGCGCGTCCTGCTCCGCCCGAATCTGATCCTGATGACGTTCAGACAGCTACCAAGTTCGCGCTGCGCTCGGTGGCCCGCCGGTACCAGCAGCTCTGTGAAGAGATCGCCGAGCTCGATGAGCAGTTGGATAGACTGGTGGCAGAGACGGCCCCAGAGCTGTCCGCTCTTGTGAGAATCGGCACTCACCATGCAACGACGCTGCTTACAGTTGCTGGGGACAATCCACAACGGTTGAAGAGCGAGGCATCTTTCGCCAGCCTCTGCGGAGTCTCGCCCATAGAAGCCTCCTCGGGAAAGGTGGTCCGGCATCGGCTCAACAGAGGCGGCGACCGGGACGCCAACAACGCCCTGTACCTTATCTGTGTGGTGCGCATGAGACACGATCAGCGCACCAGGGAATACGTGGCGAGACGCACTGCGGAGGGCAAGTTCAAGCTAGAGATCATGCGGTGCTTGAAACGCTACATAGCCCGCGAGATCTACCGTCTACTGGCGTCGATGGCCGTGGCATCTCCCCCCAACAGCATCAGGCTCTCAAGCGGTATAGCCAAGAAAGTTAGCGGCCAACCTTGAATATAGGAGCATCTGATGGCCGCGCGGTGACGCTGCTGTAGCGTTACGCGCGGAAATGAAAGATGCCCCAGAAAACGTAGCCGTTATTCGCACCCTCAACCCAGTGGTCCAGTCCTGTCTTCATCTGTGTGATGTACTCTCGGCTCATGAGACCCGAGAACTCTTCCTCCCGTCTTTCTAATTCCTGACGGACACGCGTGTAATGAGTCGCTACCTGCGAGCTATGGTCCTCGAAGTCAGTCTCCTCCAGTCCCATGCGCCCGATTTCGCTGCGATAGAAGCCGGGTGAGGCCATGCTCTCCAAGTGGGCCCGTTCGAGGATGGGGTCCAACACGCTAGCCGGGCACTCGTCGGCTACCATGGGTTCGGTAAAGATGAAATCACCACCCGGTTTGAGAAGACGAACGGCCTCTTCGAGTACCCGTGTCTTGTCGCTACTGTGCAACATGGCGTCCTGGGACCAGATCACGTCAAAGGAATCGTCCGGATAGTCCTACAGTTACACTTGTTGAGAAAGCTCTGCTACTCTTCTATCCTTACCAGGGTAGAGGAGGAAATGGACATGGAGAAGACCCAAGCTGCGGCGCCAGAGCAAACCGTCTTCAACGGAGAAGA
>JACCZN010000122.1 GCA_013695915.1 Rubrobacter sp. | reverse complement strand
TCGGCGTACCCGGCGTCCGTGTGCAGCGGGAACCAGTCGCCGCTCAGCATGGAGAAGCTCACGAGGTCGGTCTCCGTGATGGTCCGGCCCCGGGTAACGTTCCCGTCACCGGCGCTTATCTCGTCGTAGTAAGCCCTGATCATACCCTCTCCCCCCTCGCGTCCCTGGAACCTCCCGGCGTACCGGTGCTGGTGCGGAGTGTAACCGCCACTGGGCTAGCACGGAGCACGAGCAGGACCCGGAGCTCTGTACACCGGGCCATTTCGGGCTGACTTCTGCGGCCTTACAGTATTGACTCAAGGTTGCAGTTGATGTATAAGTCTCCACCATTGGTCCCGGGGAAGGGAGCCTGGATGAGCCGTAGAAAATTTCAGTGGATCTTCGTCGTTGTCATGACGCTGGCCTTTCTGCCGACGATCTTCCCGGTCTTCGCGCTGGCGAACCGGGTGGAGCCGCTGGTGTTCGGGCTGCCGTTCTCGTTCTTCTGGGTGGTGCTCTGGATCCTTATAGCTTTCACGCTGCTCCTGGTGCTGTACCTCGTAGACCCGGACCGCTAAGGAGGCTCCCGTGCCGAACTGGCAGATCGCGCTCGTAATAATGACCGGCTACCTGGCGGTGGCGATGGCTATCGGCATCCTGGCCGGGCGGGGACGGAACAAGGCTTCGGTGAGCGAGTTCACCACCGCGGGGCGGGGGCTCGGCCTTATAGTGATGTGGTTCTTGATGGGCGGCGCTATCTTCAGCGCCTTCGCGTTTCTCGGGGCCCCGGGCTGGGCGTTCTCGATGGGAGCCCCGGCACTCTACATCCTCGCCTACACAGCCTTCGCAATCATCCCCTGGTACATCCTGGCGCCCAAGATCGGGGCCATAGGCCGCAGGCACGGCCTCTACTCGCTCGTCGGCTTCTTCTACGGCCGGTACCGGCTCAAGACGCTCTCGGCGCTCGTGGGCCTTATCGCGTTCCTCTCCTTTATCCAGTACCTCGCCACCCAGATGACGGGGATGGCGATCATCTTCAACATCATGACCGAGGGGCGGGTGCCGATCTGGCTCGGCGCTCTGGCCGCCTACGGGATAGTCGTGGTCTACGTGGCGACGGGCGGGCTGCGGGCGGCGGCGTGGTCCGACGTCTTCCAGGGGGCGCTCATGATAATCATCTCCTGGACCGTCGGGCTCGCAATCGTCTACCAGCTCCACGGCGGCATCGGGGAGATGTTCCGGGGCATCGCCCAGGAGAACCCCGGCTTCCTCCAGATCGGGGCCGAGGGCTCGAACATGTCTCCCATGGCCTACGCCACGATCATCCTGGTCTCCGTGATCGGGTTCATCATGTGGCCGCACCTCTTCTCCAAGTCCTACGTCACCGACGCCCGGACCGCGAAGAAGACCGTGATCGCCTACCCCATCTTCGCCCTCTTCGTGATACCGCTGCTGCTCGCGGGCTTTGCGGCCGTCGGCGTCGTGGGCACGAATCAGATAGACGACCCCGACACGATACTCCCCTACCTGATCACGACCGTCATGGACCTTCCGGGCTGGCTCTACGGTCTGGTCGGAGCCGGAGCCCTGGCCGCGGCGATGTCCTCGGCGGACGCCATCACCCACTCCGCCGCCCTGGAGTTCCACGACGGCGTGGTGAAGAACGCGCGGCCCGGGATGTCGGAGCTCGCGACCGTCCGGATGATGCGGGCGTTGGTGGTCTTTATCGGGGCGCTGGCCTACCTGGTGACGGTCTTCGGCGGACAGGGCCTGGTGGCCCTGCTCCTCGGGGCCTACGGCTCCATCGTCCAGTTCGCCCCCGGCGTCTACGCCGCCCTCTACTGGAGGCGCGTAACGCCCGTCGCCATAATCTCCGGGCTCGTGGTCGGCGTGATCGCCAACTACCTGTTCCAGTTCTCCGTCTTGAGCGCGCCCTTCGAGATAAACGCCGGCATCGCAGGCCTCCTCGCCAACGTCCTGGTCGTCGTGGCCCTGACCTACCTGACCCGCCCGCAGGACGAGAGGGTCGTGGCCGAGTACGTCGACGCCACCGACAGTGAGGAGTACGTCTCCGAGGAACGAGAGCCGGAGATGGCCCATCGCTAGCACTGTCCTCGAAGCCGGGAGGTAGACCATGACGGCGGACCACATCCTGTTCAACGGAGAGGTGGTAACGGTGAACCCCGCCGACGAGGTC
>JACCZN010000121.1 GCA_013695915.1 Rubrobacter sp. | reverse complement strand
TACTGGATGCATACTCGGCCGCTGGAGCAAGACACGAGCCTCCGGGAGTTGCGGGAGCAGGTACGTAGCGGCGGTTACGCCGGGCCGACGAGCGGCCTCGCGCCGGGCTACGTGCAGGCCAACCTCGTGGTCCTGCCGGAGGAGTACGCTCTCGACTTCCTGAAGTTCTGCGTGCGGAACCCGAGATCGTGTCCGGTGCTGGAGGTGACCGACGCGGGGTCTCCGGAGCCACCGGTCATGGCTCCGGGGGCGGACCTCAGGACGGACGTGCCCCGATACCGCGTCTACGAGAGAGGCGAGGTCGTCGATGAGCCGGTGGACATCGTGTCCCGCTGGCGGGAGGATCTGGTCTCCTTCCTGATCGGGTGCAGCTTCACCTTCGAGCGTGCGCTTCTGGGCGCCGGGCTACGGCTGGCTCACCAGGAGCAGGGACGCAACGTACCAATGTACGTGACGCACCGGGAGTGCGTGCCCTCGGGGCCTTTCGCGGGGCCGATGGTCGTCAGCATGCGGCCCTACAGCCCGGAGGAGATCCCCCGGGCGGTCGCCGCCTCCGGGCGATACCCCACGATGCACGGTGCTCCGGTCCACGTCGGGGACCCCGGAGCCCTCGGCATAGAGGACCTCGCAAGGCCGGACTTCGGCGAGGCCGTGGAGCTCGGTGAGGGCAAGGTGCCCGTCTTCTGGGCCTGCGGCGTGACGCCCCAGGCGGTCGCCATGAATGCCCGGCCGCCGCTCGTCATTACGCATAGCCCGGGTCACATGTTCGTCACCGACCGCCGGAACGCCGAGTACGAGGTCTAGTGTTCCGGCGTCCGGCCATTTACCGGGGATCGGCAGGATGCTACCTTTGATCCGTAGGCAGGTGCGGTAGAGGGGAGGGGGTACCGTATGGTAGAGAGGCTCAGGAACCTGGGACCGGGGCTCCTGGTGGCGGCGGCGTTTATCGGGCCGGGGACGGTGACGACGGCGAGCGTCGCAGGGGCCGGTTTCGGGTATGCCATCCTGTGGGCGCTGGTCTTCTCCGTGGTGGCGACCATTATCCTGCAGGAGATGGCTTCCCGGCTGGGCGTGGTGAGCCGGGAGGGTCTCGGGGAGGCGCTGCGCTCGACCTTCCGGAACCCGGTCCTCAGGTTCCTGGCCGTCCTGCTCGTGGTCTCGGCGATAACCTTCGGAAACGCGGCCTTCGAGACCGGCAACATAACAGGCGCGGCGCTCGGGCTGGAAGCCCTGGTCGGGCTCCCGCCGCAGGTGTGGTCGGTCTTCGTGGGCGCGGGGGCTTTCGCGCTGCTGGCCTCCGGAGCGTACAAGATCATAGAGCGGGCGCTGGTGGCGCTCGTGGTCGTAATGAGCGTGGTCTTCGTGCTGACGGCCGTGATCGTGCGCCCGAGCCTCGGGGACATGCTCGCGGGGATCTTCGCCCCGGGCATCCCGACAGGGGCTCTCATCACGGTGGTGGCCCTTATAGGGACTACGGTCGTGCCGTACAACCTGTTCCTCCACGCGAGCTCGGTGCAGGAGAAGTGGCCGGAGTCGGTGCCCACGAGGCAGGCGCTCTCCGAGTCCCGACTGGACGCCTCGCTCTCCATAGCCCTAGGTGGGCTCGTGACGCTCGCCATCCTCTCAACCGCGGCGGCGGCGTTCTTTGCCCGGGGCATAGAGATAGAGAGCGCCGGTCAGATGGCCGAGCAGCTAGAGCCGCTCCTCGGCCCGGCGGCCCGGTACTTCTTCGCCACGGGACTTCTCGCCGCGGGGCTCACGAGCGCGGCGACCGCACCGCTCGCGGCGGCCTTCGCCACGGCCGGGGCTCTGGGCTGGAGGAGGGACCTCCGGAGCTGGAGATTCCGCGCCGTGTGGGGTGTCATAATAGTCGTGGGTACGGTCTTCGCGGTCCTGGGCACGGAGCCGGTGGCGGCGATAGTCTTTGCCCAGGCCGCGAACGGAGTGCTCCTGCCGGTGATCGCGGGCTTCCTGCTGGTAGCGATGAACCGGAGGGACCTCTTGGGTGAGTTCCGCAACGGGATAGCGGCGAACGTGGCGGGCGGGGCGGTCTTCCTCGTCGCAACCGGGCTCGGGCTGTACCTGGTCCTGGGTGCTCTCGGGGTGGTCGGCGGGTGAGCGGCAGCCTGCGGCTCGGGGTGGACGTGGGCGGCACGTTTACGGACCTGGTCGCTCTCGGCGGGCCCGGCGGCGGGATAACGACCGCGAAGGTACTCTCCACGCCGCAGGATCAGTCGCGGGGCGTGATGAACGGCATGCGGACGGCGGAGATAGAGGCTGCGGAGGTGGTGGCCTTCGCCCACGGGATGACGGTCGCGACGAACGCTCTGCTCGAACGGCGCGGGGCCCGCACGGCGCTCGTCACCACGGAAGGCTTCCGGGACGTGCTGGAGATCTCACGCCAGAACCGCCCCGCCCTCTACGACCTGACCCGCGACCGCCCACCGGCCCTCGTACCTCGCGAGTTGCGCTTCACCGTCCGGGAGCGCACGGGTCCGGACGGTCTCCTCCTGCCGCTCGACGAGGAGAGCCTCCGGGAGGCGGTCGCCGCGCTCCGCGAAGCGGGGGTCGAGGCGGTCGCGGTCTGCCTGCTCTTCTCGTTCCTACACCCCGAACACGAACAGCGGGTCGGGGAGGCGCTGCGGGAGGCGCTGCCCGGGGTTCACGTCTCGCTGTCGAGCGAGGTGCTGCCGGAGTTCCGGGAGTACGAGCGGTTCTCGACGACCGCGGCGGACGCCTACCTCGCCCCCCGGCTCTCCGCGTACCTCGCGAGCCTCCGGGCGGAGGTAGAAGGGGCCGGCATCCCGGCGCCGCTCGTCATGCAGTCCTCGGGCGGGGTCGTGGAGCTGGAGGTAGCTGCCCGCAACGCGGCGGCCTGCGTGCTCTCCGGTCCGGCGGGCGGGGTGGTCGGGGCGGCGTACGTCGCCGGGCTCTCGGGGTACAGGGACCTCCTCTCTTTCGACATGGGCGGGACTAGCTCGGACGTTGCACCCGTCATAGGCGGCGAGGCGCTGACCTCTACGGAGGCCGAGGTCTCTGGCGTCCCGATAAAGCTGCCGATGGTCGACGTCCACACGGTGAGCGCCGGGGGCGGCTCGGTGGCCTGGGTAGACGGCGGCGGCGCCCTGCGCGTCGGTCCCCACTCGGCGGGCGCGAACCCCGGCCCCGCAGCCTACGGCGCGGGCGGCGAGGAGCCGACGGTCACGGACGCGAACCTCTTCCTAGGCTACCTCCGGGACGGCGCGGAGCTCGGCGGGGAGGTCGTGCTGCGCCGCAGCCTCGCCGGGGAGGCGCTCGGACATCTCGGCGGGAGGCTCGGGCTCGACGCCCGGGAGACGGCACTCGGGGTCGTGGAGCTCGCCAACACCGAGATGGGCCGGGCGCTGCGGGTGATAAGCGTGGAGAAGGGCCTCGACCCCCGGGAGTTCGCGATGGTCGCCTTCGGCGGCGCCGGGCCGCTACACGCCTGCGAGCTCGCCGAGGAGCTCGGCATGCGGACCGTGCTCGTCCCGGAGGCCGGCGGGGTCCTCTCCGCCCTGGGCCTCGCCGTCTCGGACCTGCGGCGGGACTACGTGAGCCCCCTGCTCTCGGACCTCGCGGGGGTAGACACCAGGAAGCTCGAGAAGGCTTATCGGAAGCTCGAGGACCGGGCCGCCGGGCACCTCGACGCCCCGGTGTACGACCGCCGGGCGGACCTGCGCTACAGGGGCCAGTCGTTCGAGATCCCGGTGAACGCCAACGGCCTGAGCAGCCCGAAGGAGCTTGCCTCGCGGTTCCACGACGCCCACGAGCGCCGCTACGGCTACCGGATGGAGGGAGAGACCGCGGAGCTCGTAAACCTCCGGCTCGTGGCGACCGTCGCCGTGGAGCGCCCGGAGCTCCGGGAGGCGCCGGCAGAGAGTTCTGAGAGAACGGAGCGGCGGGAGGCGAACTTCGGCGGCGAGTGGCGGGAGGTGCCGGTGCTGGACCGCGCCGGGATGGGGGCCGGTTCGAGGGTCGAGGGCCCGGCGGTCGTGGAGTTCGCCGGGTCCACCTGCGTGGTGCGGCCCGGCTGGCGGGGGGAGGTAGACGAGGTGGGCACCCTGGTGCTGAAGAAGACCGGCGCGGAGCAGAGCTTTGGGTAACCGGAGGCTCGACCCCGTTACCCTATCGGTGCTCTCGGGAGCGTTATCCGGGATCGCGGAGGAGATGGGGGCCGTCCTGATCCGGGGTTCCTACTCCTCGAACATAAAGGAGCGCCAGGACTGCTCGGCGGCGCTCTTCGACGCCGAAGGCCGGATGGTGGCCCAAGCCGAGCACATCCCGGTTCATTTAGGCGCGATGCCCGAGGCCGTCCGGGCCGTGATGGAGAAGGGACCGGAGCCCGGCGACGTCTTCGTCCTGAACGACCCGTACTCCGGCGGCACCCACCTGCCGGACATAACCCTCGTCTCCCCCACGAGCCATGGGGGTGAGGTCCTGGGCTACGCCGTCACCCGGGCGCACCACTCCGACGTCGGGGGCATGAGCCCCGGCTCCATGCCCTCGGGGTCGCGCGAGATCTACCAGGAGGGCCTCATAATCCCGCCCGTGCGGCTCGTAAGCGGCTCAGAGAGAGAAGGCGAGTACGTCGAGGACGTGCTCGCCCTCGTCCTGGCCAACGTCCGCACCCCCGACCTCCGGCGCGGGGATCTCCGGGCCCAGATAGCGGCGAACCGCCTCGCCGAAAAGCGCCTCTCCGAGCTAGTCGAGCGCCGGGGCCGGGAGACGGTGCTCGCAGCCTTCGAGGAGGTCCTCTCCTACACCGAACGCCGCACCCGCGAGGCGATCCGGGGCCTCCCAAACGGCACGTATACCGCGGAGAGCGAGCTGGAGGGCGACGGCGTCACCGACGGGGACATACCCGTAAAGGTCTCCGTTGAGGTCCGGAATGAAGAGATGAGCATAGACCTCTCCGGAACCTCCGGGACCGTGGCCGGGAACGTCAACTGTCCCCTGGCCGTGACGCGCTCGGCCTGCTACTTCGCCCTGCGCGTCCTCCTGCCGAGGGACGTACCGGCCAACGCCGGCACCTACGCTCCGCTCTCCGTCCACGCCCCCGCCGGCAGCCTCGTAAACGCCGCGAGACCTTCCGCGGTGGTGGCAGGGAACGTCGAGACCAGCCAGCGCATGGCCGACACCATCCTACTGGCCCTCGGCGAAGCAACCGATCTCGTGGCCGGCGGGCAGGGGACGATGAACAACCTCGTCATCGGAGGCTCCGCGGGAGGCTGGACCTACTACGAGACCATCGGCGGCGGTCAGGGTGCGAGCGCGGAGGGAGACGGCCCCTCCGGCGTCCACGTCGGGATGAGCAACACCCTCAACACCCCCGTCGAGGCGCTGGAGCTAGAGTACCCTATGCGCGTCACGCGCTACGAGCTCCGCTACGGCTCCGGCGGTGGGGGCCGGCACCGGGGCGGGGACGGTATCGTCCGCTCCATGGAGCTGCTGGAGCCCGCGAGCCTCTCCCTCCTCACCGACCGCCGCCGCCACGGTCCCCCGGGCGCCAAAGGCGGCGAGCCCGGCGCCGTGGGCCAGAACCTCGTGAACGACGAGACGCTACCCCCGAAGGCCAGCTGCGAGCTGGAGGCCGGGGACGTGGTGACCATCAAGACCCCCGGCGGCGGCGGGTACGGGGCCAGAAACTAGCCACAACCCGTCCCGCACAGCCCGGACCCGGGCCTCAAACTAGAATATTTGATCCAAATAATGCAATCTTAGCACTCCTGCCCGAGCGCAGCGTCGTCGAGGAACGGGGAGTATAAAGATCCCGATAGAGAACCGCATAGCCCTCCGTCCTTTCTTCACCGAAGCTCAGAGAGGAGGTGAGAAGAGATGACCGAAGCCAACGCCCGCGCCTGGTAGTAACCGGGTTGCCCGGAACCTGTTGTCCGAGAGCAGATCGAAGGAGGTGAAAGCAAATGACTGAAGGAACCGCCCGCGCCTGGTAGCAGCACTCTAGTCTGGTAGCAGCAGGTACGACCAAGCAGGATTACAAAGGAGGTGAGAAGAGATGACCGAAGGAACCGCCCGCGCCTGGTAGATCTGGTCGAGTGGAGTATTCCGTGCCCGCGCTGACCGGAGGTTTTCAACAGGACAGCCCAGACCGTACATACAAGATCTAGAGTACGAACGAGATGGGTCGTGTGAGCCGCCGCAAGGTCCGCATCCACCATAATCCCGGGCTTTGCTGGTGCATACGTTTCCATGATATGCTCCTCTGATGTTCAACTGAACATCGGAGGAGTAAGGCAACTTGCGCGTTCAGCTCACCCACACATATATCTACGTACTCGCCGCGCTGGCGGCGGTGGCTGTTCCGGGATGGCTATACGTGTCCGGCTTGTACTTCAGCCCACCCATCCTCGGGGCCGCACTGCTCCTGGCGGCGGCGTGTGCTGTCTCCCTGCGGTTCCAGCTGGAGTTCGGCAGGGTCCGGGTGCACATGGCCGACATGGCCGTGCTGACCGCGCTCGTTCTTCTGGGTCCCGTGTGGGCCCTCCTGGTAGCTGCGCCGTCGATGGTCTACAGGGATCCTCTGCGGGTACTTTTCGTCTCTTCGTGCGATGCGATAAAGATAATCTCTGCGGGGTTCGTGTTCCAACTGTTCGCGACGCCGCTCCTCCTCTCTCCTCAACTCGGCAGCTCCCTCATATACGGGGTCGTGGCGGCCGGCGCGGTGTTCTACGCGCTGGACGCCCTGATCAACTGCGGGCTACTGCTCCTGAAGTATGGCACCCCGCTCAAGGAGACCCTGAGGGAGTCCATACTGCCGCTCGTTCCCTCGGACGTGGTCTCCGTCGTTACGGTGATAGGTGTATCGCACGCCGTGGTCCTCTTCGGGCCCGCCGCAGCCCTGGTGCTCTTCTCCGGCACGGCGGGGGCTCTGGTCTCCCTGCACCTCATCCACGAGCGGCAGAGGCAGAACGAGGCGCTCAGGGCCGAGAACGAGAGCCTGCTCTCCTCGAGCCTCACGTTCGCCGGCCGGCTGGTGGAGAGCCTGGAGAAGCGGGACGGCTACACGGCCCGGCACGCGGCGGCCACCTCGGTGTATGCGGGGGATATCGCTACGGAGTTCGGGCTGGACGGCGGGCGGCGAGAGAGGCTCAAGGTGGCGGCCCTCCTGCAGGATGTGGGGCTCGCCAGCGTACCGGACGAGGTGCTCGTAACGCCGCCGGGGAAGCTGAACTCCGTCGGCCGGATGCGCCTGGAGGAGCACCCGTTGGAGAGCGAGCGTGTCTTGGCGAGCGTCCCGGAGTTCGAGGAGGCCTCCCGCTGGGTCCGCTGGCACCACGAGCGGCCGGACGGCGCCGGGTACCCGGACCGGCTGCGGGGGGAGTGGATCCCGCT
>JACCZN010000116.1 GCA_013695915.1 Rubrobacter sp. | reverse complement strand
CGCGGGGAGAAGAACCCGACGCTGGTGGTGGCGGCGAAGGTCGCGGAGGGGCTCGGGGTCACGCTGTCGCGCCTGATAGAGGCCGGGGACGAGCGGCGGGTGGTCGTCGTCCCCCGGGACCGGCGGCGGGTGCTGCGCGACCCGGCTTCGGGCTTCGAGCGGCAGTTGCTCTCCCCGGTGTCCGGGGGGCGGGTGGAGTTCGTGCGGAACGTGGTGCCGGAGGGTGAGGGCTCGGGCGAGTTCCCGCCGCACCGCCGGGGGGTGGAGGAGCACGTCGTGGTCGAGCGGGGGCGGCTGCGGGCCGTGCTCGGGGGTGAGGAACATCTCCTGGAGGAGGGGGATGCGTTGTTCTTCGAGGCCGACCTGCCGCACCGCTTCGACAACGCGGGGGATGGGGAGTGCAGCTACTACCTCGTGATCGACTCCAGCGGGGCCTGAGCGGGGCCTCGTGCAGGAATCCGGGGAGGTGTGCTACCTTTTACGAACTCGCGGCCGGGGAGCCGTGGTGTGGAGCAGTTCGGCGGAGAGGAGGCGTGGCCCGTGGCGAGTGCTGCGCAGGGAAGCCCGGAGGCACTGAACCCGAAGGCGAAGAACGCCATCCGGGGAGCGTTCCTCGGCTTCTACGTAGACATGTTCGACATCTACCTGCCGATCCTGGTCCTGGCGCCGGCCCTGATCTACTTCGTCCCCGAAGGCGTCTCACCGACCGTGGCGGCCCTTGCCTCCGGGTCCATCTTCGCGGCGACCCTGGTCACCCGCCCGATAGGGGCCTTGATCTTCGGGCGCTACGCCGACACCATCGGGCGCAAGAAGACCACCATAATAGCCGTCAGCGGCTTCGGGGCGATGAGCGTCGTGATGGCCGCGCTGCCCGGCTACCAGCAGTGGGGGGTGGCCGCGATCATCGTGTTCATCCTCGCCCGTTGAGCCTGCTCGTGGTCACCCTCATGGTAACCGTGATCACGGTGCTCGTCGTCTCCAACTGGGGCCTTGCGACCACGTATATAAACGAGCGGTTCCAGACGGGCGTCCGGGCCTCCGGCTTCGGCCTCGGCTACAGCCTCGCCGTCGTACCTCCCGGCTTCTACGCGTACTATCAGGCCGGGCTCGGGGTCGTGATGCCCTTCGAGTACACGGTGCTCCCGCTCCTGGTTCTGGGCGCCGCTCTGATAGTGGTCGGCGCGGTGATGGGGCCGGAGACCAAGGATGTGGACTTCACGAAAGAGCCCGAGATAAACGCTGCGCGTACCGGTGAGGAGCTAGCCGGAGAGCGGGCGAATACCTGAGCCTCCCCGGAGCCCGTGGGGTGACGGAGATGACCGGCGGACGGCGAGTCTACGACCTGGAGCAGCCGCGCTTCGCGGGGATGCCCGTCCACGCGTCCCACCAGCCCGGTTACTCGTACTTCCTCCACCGCCGCCACGGTGACGGGTACGCTCCGGAGGAGACGAGGCCGCGCACCAGCGCCTCGGGGATCATCGTGGCGATGGAGCACAGCGGCACCCACGGGATATACATCGTGGAGAACCTCTACCTCGAGGAGCTTGCGGCTGCGGGAGAGCACCGCACCCTCTTTATCTGCACGCCCCTCAAGCTCTCCGGAGCCACCGGCTCGCCGGTCAGGCCCATCGCAATAGCCTCTGGGGACCTCCCGGCGGGGAGCTAGGGGCCTGCTGGAGCACGCCGGAGCGGGACCGTAGCGCACCGGAAGAATTCACTGTTTGCGCGGCCCTGTTAGAGTTATCGTTATCGGTGGAAGCGGTCAGAGAGGTTACAGGAGGCAGATAGTGGTAGAGCTGTTGAACGCCCTGACCCGGGGCACGGAGAAGGTCATGAAGACGCCGTCGCTGGCGGCGGCGTTCTACGGTACCGCGCTGGTGGCGGTGATCTTCACGGCGGTACTCAACAGCGGAGACGACGAGGAGTAACCTGCATCTAATACCGTTCCGCTTTGTTGATGGCATAATGAGAGGCATGCCAAAGATACTCTACCCACAGGTGATTCAGGAAGATCAACAAGAGTTGGAGAAGCTCGAAAAGTACCATCGCTACTCTCACCTGTTCCAGCGCGTGAGGAT